>DAOVPZ010000056.1 GCA_030628975.1 Candidatus Cloacimonadota bacterium | reverse complement strand
GTATGAGAATCGTCAATCAAGCAAGTGAACTTGAAAAAAACCTAAAAAATGCTGCACAAGAATCTGAAAAAGCTTTTGGTTCAAATGAACTGTATCTTGAAAAATTTGTCCCAAATGCCCGTCATATCGAGGTGCAAATTATTGCAGACCAGAAGGGAAATACAATTCATCTTTTCGAAAGAGAATGTTCTATACAAAGAAATCATCAGAAACTTTTGGAAGAATCACCCTGTCCTATTCTTTCTGAAGAAACAAGAAATAAAATCTGTGGAACTGCAGTAAAAGCAGCAGAAAGCGTAAATTACCATTCGGCTGGCACTGTTGAATTTCTTTATGATGTTGATACAAATAAATTCTATTTTATGGAAATGAACACTAGAATTCAAGTTGAGCATCCTGTCACGGAAATGATAACAAACATAGACCTTGTAAAAAAACAGATTGCTATTGCAAGTGGTGAAAACTTAGGTTTAAAACAAAAAGATATAATTCATCATGGCCATGCAATAGAATGCCGAATAAATGCAGAAGATTGGAAAAATAATTTTCGAGCAAGCCCGGGAATGATCACTCAATATATTCCGCCTGGTGGATTTGGTATACGTGTTGATTCAGCTTGCTTTACTGGCAGTTATATCTTACCATATTACGATTCAATGATAGCCAAATTGATTGCATGGGGTAATACAAGAAATGAATCAATCCAAAGGATGAAAAGAGCACTTGATGAATTTATCATTGATGGAATTCATACCACGATTGACTTTCACAAAAAGATTATGAATCACCATGAATTTATTAAATCAAATATTAACACTAATTTTATTGGAAGATATTTTTAGTGAATTAGTGAATTAGTAAACTGGTGAACTGGTAAATTGGTGAACTGGTAAATTGGTGAACTGGTAAATTGGTGAACTGGTAAATTGGTGAACTGGTAAACTGGTGAACTGGTAAATTGGTGAACTGGTAAACTGGTGAACTGGTAAATTGGTGAACTGGTAAATTTGTAAAAGATTTTCAGATATTTAGATTATATAAAATGAATTAAAAAAATTAATTAATATATGGAGTGCTGAAAGGAGTTCCAAATTATTTTGGGACGAACTTTCAGCAGAACAGTTTAGGCGAAAAGTTCATCTCTCCAATTAAGCACATTCCTGATGAGTTCAGGAATCGAGGATAAATCGGGATTCGTTTTCGCAATCCTAAAATATTCACTATCTGAGGTAAAACTATGAGAAAATTATTTATCAAATGTCCGGGTTGTAAAACAACACATTTTATCAATTTTTATGCGAAAAAGCAATTTGTGTGTCCTGAATGCAATTTCCATTTAGGTTTAACTCCTAATGAAAGGATCAGGTTTTTAACTAAAGCCAGAAGTTTTCATGAACAATCTAAAAATTTAAAATCTATTGATCCATTGGAGTTTGTCAGTTATAAAGAAAAATTGAAGATTGCCTATAAGAAAAGCAAGGCAAAATCTGCTGTAAAAATTGGGATAGCAAAAATTGAAAAATATCCTGTTGTAATTACAGTTCTGGATCAAACCTTTATGATGGGAAGTATGGGAGCAGCAGTCGGCGAAAAGGTCACAAGATCTATCGAGCTTGCATTAAAAGAGAAAATCCCTTTAATAATTATCTCTGCTTCGGGTGGTGCAAGAATGCAAGAAGGTGTCATCTCCCTGATGCAGATGGCAAAAACAAGCGCAGCCTTAAAGAGATTAGATAAAGCAGGTTTACTGTTTATCTCTGTACTGACTCATCCGACAACAGGTGGAGTAAGTGCGTCTTTTGCATTTTTGGGTGATATTATTATTGCTGAACCGAATGCTCTTATTGGTTTTGCAGGACCAAGAGTAATTCAACAAACTATTGGAGAAAAATTACCAAAAGGATTCCAGAGATCTGAGTTCCTATTACAACATGGAATGATAGACATTATATGTGATCGTTCAAATTTGAAAACCACAATTGAAAAAATTCTTAAGATTCATCAGTCAGCCAAATTGAAGCTGCCACCAATCTCCACAGATATTATGCAAGCTTCTATCCCAAGACATCCGATTATGGAAACCCTTGCATTGGCAAGACATATCCAGCGTCCAACAACCCTTGATTTTATCAATCTGATTTTTGACGATTTTATTGAACTTCATGGTGACAGATTTTTTGCTGATGATAGCGCAATGGTTGGTGGTATCGCTTTATTTGAAGGAATTCCTGTTACTGTAATAGGGCAACAAAAAGGGAAAAATACTAAAGAAAACATATATCGTCATTTTGGCATGGCTCATCCAGAAGGTTATAGAAAAGCACTTCGTTTAATGAAGCAAGCAGAAAAATTCAACCGCCCAATAATAAATCTGATTGATACTCCGGGCGCATATCCAGGCATTGGGGCGGAAGAACGAGGTCAAGCAGAAGCAATCGCAGTAAATCTTAGAGAAATGTCCGATCTGCAAGTACCAATTATTAGTGTCATAACTGGAGAAGGTGGCTCTGGTGGTGCTTTAGGACTTGGTGTTACGGATAAAATCTTAATGCTTGAAAATGCTATATATTCTGTAATCTCACCAGAAGGTTGTGCGTCAATTCTATGGAAAGACCCTAAAAAATCCAAAGAAGCTGCTGAAGCTTTAAAAATCTCTGCATTTGACTTGCTAAAATTAGGCTTAATTGATGAAATAATTTCCGAACCTGATCAAGGTGCACATACTGATATTGAAAAAACCGCTAATTCCTTAAAAACAGCAATACATCTACATTTAGGAGAACTTTTAAAACTAGAACCAGAAGAACTAACCGAAAATCGTTATAAAAAATACCGTCAGATAAAATTCTATGAAGAATAAATTAAAATTTCTAATTTCGAATTTCTAAATTTTAAATAATTACAAAGCACAAATGACAAAAACACAAAAATATAATTTAATAAAACTAAATATTATCTAATTTTTGAAACTATTAAATTTGAATTTTGATATTATTTAGTCCCCGATTAATCAGGGATAGGAATTAGAACTTCTGATTTTACTAGTTATGTATAAAATTATTTTAAATCCATTTGCTGGCAAAGGCAAAGCATTTCGCTCAATTCGGAAGATTGAAAAATATCTCCAAAAGCATTATATGGAATATGATATGGCTATTACTGATTCTCCAAAGCAAGCAACAAATTTCGCATTTGAAAGCGCAAATCAGGGAATCGAATATATTATTGTTGCTGGTGGTGATGGTACTATTAATGAAGTTTTGAATGGCATAATGAAGTCAGATAATCCTGAAAAAGTCAAACTTGGAATTATTCCAATCGGAGGAGGAAATGATTTCATTAAAAATATTGATTATCCAAAAAAATTAGAAAAACAGATAAAACTACTAAGAAGAAGAATCACACAAAAAATTGATATCGGTCATGTTGAAGACTATTATTTTATCAACACTCTTGGAATTGGGTTTGATGCTCAGGTAGCAATAACCTATTCAAAAAGTAAAACCTTGGATGGTTCCGGTGGTTATATGAAAGCTGTAATGAAAACTCTTATAAAATGTAAAAGCTATCCTGTTGAAATTCAAGTAAACGACATTTCAATCAAGGGTGATAAACTTTTTGTTTCTGTTGGAAATGGTAAATGTTGTGGTGGAAAATTTCATCTAACTCCCGATGCAAAAATTGATGATGGTGTCTTCGACTTCTGTATAATTGATAAACTAACTCGGAGAGAAATAATAAAATTTCTCCCAAAAGTTATTAAAGGAAAGCATACAAATCTTCCAATGGTTAAAATGATGCAAGGTAATGAGATTATAATAAAGTCTGAAATAGACTTACCAGTGTATTTAGATGGTGAAATTCCAGATTTGAAAGATAAAAAAAACATTGACATAAAAATACTACCTAAACAGTTAAACTTAATTGTACAATAAAAATGTTTCATATAGGGAGACCAATGAAATATATTAAATCATTATTAATAATATTTAGTTTAACTTTCTTAATCGCAAATTGTACCAGCCCAACTGGTAGTGAGAAAGGTAAGATAATTGGAACCATACACATGTTTTATGAACCTGCTGATAGTGCGAAAGTAAAATTACTTGAAAAAGAAGAAAAGGGATTTATAATAATTGATTCAACTTATACAAATAATTCTGGATATTTTGAGCTTAGAAAGATTTCTGCTGGAAATTATATTATTGAAGCATGCAAATTTGATACAATTTCAGGATATCTTTTTTGTACTCAAACTATGGAATTTTACTATGATGGAAAAAATACATACGATATCGGTATATTAGAAGTAACAAGTGCTGTAGACAAACCAGCAATCTACATCTATCCAGAAGAAGACTCCCAATTTCAAGTTCAACTGATTTTAAAAAATGGAACAAGAATTACTAAAAGCATACCAGAATATAAATCAGGCTGGGATGCATTTGTAGAAAAATCCGGAAGAATAAACAGTAAATATGATTATCTCTTTTATGAAGCTTCTATAAAGATAATGCCTGAACTTTCTTCTGGCTGGTGTATTTCACAAAAAAATTTAAGGAATGAACTGAATGATTTACTCTTAAAAATCGGTTTAAACCAAAAAGAAACAAAAGAATTTCTGGATTATTGGCTAAAAAGACTGCAAGTTTACAAATATTATAAAATCTTTCCAGTTGTTAATCAGCAGTTAGATGAATTTGTAGAATTAGATATAGCCCCCCAACCACAAACAATCTTTAGAATTTGGTTCTTCTTTCATGGATCCGATAATCTGGAGGAACTACCTTCTCCTCAAATTACCGATTTCATCCGAGAAGGAACAACAGTAATTGAATGGGGTGGAGTGCTGTTGAATTAGAATAAAACAAAAAGGAAGGAAAACAATTATGAGAAATACTAGTATATCATTAGCAATATTTTTTATCTTTTCAGTTTTCATTTTAAGTTGCACCAGTCCAACAAGTAGTGAGAAAGCCAGTATAACTGGCAGAATTTTATATGCAGATTCTGGAAATCCTGCAAGGGGAGCAAAAGTTATTTTAAGAAAAATTTCTGGATTTGGATTCTCTAATGATTTTTACTTTCATTCTAATACTTATACAAACAGTCTGGGATATTTTAAATTTAAAAATTTAGAAGATGGCTTTTATAATCTTTATGCATGCAAATATGGAAGTTTCGGAGAATCTAATCTATCACATATTAGTCCCCTTTCTAATAATATAAATTTCTATAGTGATGAAATTACATATATAGTTGAAAATATTTTTTTGTATCCAGTACATGAAGAGGGAAAAATAACAGGAAATCTAGTTATTAACGAGACTCAATTGCCAGCAGATAGTGCTTTGGTAAAACTATGGAGACTCGAAGAGTATACTTTTACAAAAATTGATAGTGTCATTTCCGATAATGATGGAAATTTCCAATTTGAAAATGTAAGAACAGGTTCTCATTGTGTTTATGCAAGTGCTATTGATACAAGTTATGGTTCCCCCGTTTATGCTTCTAAATCCTGTTTTTGTAATGGAAAAGATTTATGTAATCTTGATACATTGTTTTTAACATGTTTAGAGGTTTTTAAACCAGCAATCTACATCTATCCAGAAGAAGAGTGCCAATTCCAGGTTAAACTGATTTTGAAAAATAGCACAATAATTACTAAAAGCATTCCAGAATACAATTCACCATGGAATGTCTTTGTAGAAAAATCTGGAAGAATAGATAACAAGTATGATTATCTCTTTTATGAAGCCTCTATAAAGATAATGTCATCCGCCAACTGGCGGACTGGTTGGTGCATCCCTCAAAAAAATCTAAAAATTGAACTGAATGATTTGCTACTGAAGATTGGATTAAATAAGCAAGAAACCAATGAATTTCTGGATTACTGGCTAAAAAGACTGCAAGTTTACAAATATTATAAAATCTTTCCAGTTGTAAATCAGCAGTTAGATAAGTTGGTAGAATTAAAAATAACTCCGCCACCAAAAACTATCTTTAGAATTTGGCTTTTCTTTCAAGGATGCGTTAATTGGGATGAATTGCCTTCTCCTCAAATTAACGATTTCATCCGCGAAGGAACAACAGTAATTGAATGGGGTGGGGTGATGTTGAATTAATTTCTGAGAAAAATTTGACAAATATATAAAATTTAAATCATTTATTTCGGTGTAAAGGACAAAAAGTGGTTACTAAAATTATAGTTAACTATTTAAACAGCAGCTATTTAGATGTTAAAAATTAATTAAGGAAATAAAAATGAGCAGAAAACATTGTCCAAAATGTAAATCTTACCATACAAAAAAATGGGAAGCGGAAAGGTAAACAAAGATATTGATGTCTTCATTGTAATTATGTATTTGGGAATAGAAGAAGAACTTGGAATATATTCATAAAATCATTGTGGGAACAATATGTCCATGAGAAACAAACATATAAATCATTTAATATAAATATAGGGATTAAAATTTTAACCACTGTATTTTTTATTAGCAGTAAAAAAGATTAATCAAATAATTTTTATAACAACTCTATTAAGTCTTACATAAAAAGGGCAGTGAAAAAGTTGGCTGCGTCCTACTCTCCCACACCGTTACCAGTGCAGTACCATCGGCGTAAACGTGCTTAACTACTGTGTTCGGGATGGGAACAGGTGTTTCCACGTTGCTATTACAACCAAAACTTTCACTGCCCATAAAATATGGTAGTGATTAAAGTAAGAGGATAAAAAGTAAGGCTTTGACTAATTAGTATTACTCGGCTAAATCCGTTACCGGACTTACACCTGTAACCTATCAACCTTGTAGTCTCCAAGGAGTCTCAATGATGTCTAATCTTAGAGTTGGCTTCCCGCTTATATGCTTTCAGCAGTTATCCATTCCAGACTTAGCTATCCGGCGTTGCAACTGGCGTCACAACCGGTGCACCAGAGGTCTGTCCTCATCGGTCCTCTCGTACTAAATGAGGCTCTCTTCAAACATCTACCGCCCACGAAGGATAGGGACCGAACTGTCTCACG
>DAOVPZ010000016.1 GCA_030628975.1 Candidatus Cloacimonadota bacterium | reverse complement strand
GTAGTAAAAAAAGGGTTTCCAGTACCTCCTCCAAAAATTGCAACTATTCCATTTTTTAGTGATGTTTTTGCTTTATCTGCATTAAATATAATTCCAATATTACTAATATTTTGAGAAGTAAAGATTAGTGAATTAGTATTGAATTCTTTAAATTTTTCCATAAGAGCGATTGAATTTTGGATTGTTGCAATCATTCCAATATTATCTGCTTGAACCCTATTCATTTTGCTAGCAACAGCAGATGCACCTCTAAAGAAATTTCCAGCACCAATTACAATACCTATTTCAATTCCATCATGATGAATTTCAACCAATTCTTTTACAATTTTTGTAAGTGCTAGATCTTCAATTCCAAATGATTTTTTACCTTGTAATACTTCTCCACTAAGTTTGAGTAATATTCGTTTATATTTTTTCAACTTTACTTACCTATTTGGAATCTTGCAAATCTTGAGATTGAAATATTTTCTCCGAATTCTACAACTGATTCAGTCAGAAGCTGCTGTATAGTAATATTTTCATCCATAACAAGAGCTTGATTGAGTAAGCAATTTTCTTTATAGAATTTTTTTAATTTTCCTTCAACAATTTTATCAACAATTTTTTCAGGCTTTCCTGAGTTTAGTGCTTGGGCTGTATAAATTTCCTTTTCTTCTTCAATTACTTTCTGGTCTATATCTTCTTGAGAAATTGATAATGGATTTGTAGCTGCAATGTGCATAGCAATTTTTTTTGATAATTTTTCAAATTTTTCAGTTCGAGCAACAAAATCGGTTTCACAACTCAATTCTAATAAAACACCAATTTTTGAACCAGGATGAATATAAGAATAAATTATTCCTTCTTTTGCTTCACGGGTTGATTTTTCTGCAGCTTTTGCAATCCCTTTTTTCCTTAAAATTTTTATAGCTTCGTTAATATCACCTTTAGCGTTACTTAAAGCCTTCTTACAATCCATTAAACCAACCTTAGTTTTATCTCGCAATTCTTTTACCATTTTTGCAGTTATTTCCATTACAACTCCATATTGAATTATTTTTGAACAGATTAATAAATAAAAATTATTCTTGGTGTACTAAACCGAGATGTATTTTGAGCCCTCTTTTTGAGGACAACACTTTTCCACAAATCGAACAAACGAATTCCGGATCTTGCTTTTCAGGTTTACCTTTTTCTTCTTTTAAGTTTAATTCTTTCTCTATGGTCTCTGATTTTTTTGTATCGTCCAATTTGGTGTCTTTATTAGTAATTTTTTCTTCTAAATCTTCAGATACTTCTTCAAGTTTTGGAAACGGTTTCTCTGGTTCTTGTTCTTTTATAAGAATTTCTTCTGCAACTAATTCTTTTATTTCTTCAATGGCTTCTTCTTTAACTTCTTTAGATTCTTTCACAATTTCTTTAATATCTCCACCTTCAGCAACAATTTTTTTTCCTTCATTAATAGCATTACTCATTATATCACAAATAAGATTAACCGATTTCATAGCATCATCATTTCCAGGAATAATATAATCAATTCCATCTGGATCACTATTTGTATCAACAATTGCAACAATTGGGATTCCTAATTTTTGGGCTTCTTTTACAGCATTACTTTCATTAACTGTATCTGCAATTACCACTGCATCTGGTAATTTCTCCATTTCACGAATTCCACCCATAGCATTAAGAATCTTATCGTATTTTCGCTGCATTCTAAGGATTTCTAATTTAGTAAACTTGTTAATTTCTCCAGAATCATTCAATTGTTCAAAATGTTCTAATTTTTCAATACTTTTTCGAATAGTTTTTAGATTTGTTAATGTTCCACCATACCATCTATGATTTACATAGAATTCATTACATTTTTGAGCTGCATTTTCTATGCCTTCTGAAGCTTGTTTTTTCGTGCCAACAAATAATATCCTTTTTCCATATGCAGCTTGTTCTCGTAAGAAATAATAAGCTTGATTAACAGCTTCTAAAGTTTGTTTAAGGTCAATGATATGAATCCCATTTCTTTTGATGAAAATATATTTTTTCATCTTAGGATTCCATCGACGAGTTTGATGACCAAAGTGAACTCCAGCTTCTAATAAACTCTTCATTTCTACAACACTCATTTATCCTCCAACGGTTTTATTCTTAACTTTATCGTAGCTACTTATATCCATATTGATATTTAGTTCTTAAACACCAGTAGAAAAGCGGACACCGTTTGTAGCTTAAAAGTTAAGTTTTTATTAATTTTGATATTGTTTATCTCTTGGAATACTGATAAGCTTTTCTTGCTTTGGCTAATCCATATTTTTTTCGTTCTTTTACTCTAGCGTCTCGTGTAAGAAGTCCTGCTTTTTTAAGAACTGGACGCAACTCAGGATCATATTCAATTAGAGTACGACTTAAACCAAGACGGATAGCACCAGCTTGACCAGACAATCCACCACCTTTAACATTAGCCTTTAAATCAAATTTATCAGCTTGATTAATAAGATTAAATGGTTCCTCAACAATCATTACAAGAGTTTCTCTATGAAGAAAATCTTTTAGAGGTTTTCCATTAATCGTCCTCTTTCCTGTTCCTTTGGATAATCTTACTCTTGCCACAGCACATTTTCTTCTACCTATAGCATCAAAATATTGCATTAATTATTCTCCTAAATGATTAGAATATTTAAATTTTATGAGATTAATTCAGGATTTTGAGCTTGATGTAAATGCTCTTTCCCAATATAAATTTTTAATCTTTTAATCATCTTTTTTCTTAATTTGTTTTTTGGTAACATTCCGTTTACTGCATGATGAATCACTTTTCTTGGGTCCTTCTCCATCATCTTTTTGAAGGAAGTAATATTTTGACCACTGGGGTAACCAGAATATCTTTTATAAATTTTATTATCTGGTTTATGTCCTGTTAGTTTCACTTCCTCTGCGTTGATTACAACAACATAATCTCCTATATCAAAGAATGGGGTAAAAATCCTTTTCTGTTTACCTCTTAATAAATCAGCAATCTTTGTACTTAAACGACCTAAGATTTTATCCTTTGCATCAATAAGATACCATTTATGCTCAATTTTATTCACTTTTGGTAAAAAAGTTTTCATCATTTCTCCAGAATATGTTCGTCTACTTTATTTATTATAAAGGAAGAACAGCACTATCTAAATAAATTAGAGATATTTAGTAATTGCCAATAAGTTTTGAGCCTAAAATCATTGTCAAGTTTCTCTGGCAGTGAAGTTTTTATCCCAGGAAATTCCATAAGAGATATAAAATGGTTTGAAAGCGGGATAAACAAATGAGTTAGAATATTTAACAAGTCACCTGATGGGTAAAGAGATTAAATTAGACACAGAATAAAATTTTCTCGCTTATATATGGGCATCCAGACGAATTGGGATAAATACAATAACTTGCAAATAAATATTCCGCGAGGAATTTTCCCGATATATAGGAACGATGAATTTCAATTCGTGGCTTATGGAATTTTCTAGTTTTTATTAAATATCCAAGCCGAATAATTTGACAAAAATATATATATATCTTTAAATAATTATTTAAAATCTTTGAGATAATTTCATTAAAAGGTTAAAATTATGGAAAAAGAATATCCGTTTTATTCAGGAAATAAAACTATCTCAAATTCAGAAAAATTTGAAGTAAGATGTCCATTCGATAAGACTATAATTGGTGTGGTTAATAAAGCAAGTCAAGAACATATTAATTCAGCAGTTGAGAAAGCAGAACAAATATTTAAGATTTCAAGAAAGTTGCCTTCTTATAAAAAAGCAGATGCACTTAGAAATATAGCAAAAGAGATTCAAGAAAAAAGTGAAGAATTAGCAAAAACTTTAGCATTGGAATGTGGGAAAAATATTAACTTTGCAAGAAGTGAAGTACAAAGAGCTTTCCAAACATTCACGATTGCAAGTGAAGAATGTAAGAGAATTGAAGGTGAATTCTTTAGCTTAGATTCTGTAAAAAATGGAGAGTACAAATCTGCTTTGGTGAAAAGATTTCCAATTGGTCCGATTTTAGGTATAACACCTTTTAATTTTCCATTAAACTTAGTTGCTCACAAGGTCGCACCAGCATTAGCAGTTGGAAATCCGATTATTATTAAGCCCTCTTCATTAGCACCAATTTCTGCATTGAATTTAGCAGAGATTGCTACAAAATATATTCCTGATGGCATGTTTTCAGTTTTACCTTGCGCTGGTTCAGATATTGAGAATGCAGTTAGAGATTCAAGAATAAAAATGATTAGTTTTACAGGAAGTCCACCTATCGGCTGGAGATTGAAGGAAATATGTGGTAAAAAGAGAATATGCCTTGAATTAGGTGGAAATGCTGGACTTATTATAGATAAGGATTGCGATATTGAAGATGCAATAAGTAAAGCAATTATAGGAGGTTTTGCTTATGCTGGTCAGGTTTGTATTCATACTCAAAGAATATATGTTCATGAAAAAATATATGTAAACTTTGTTAGTAAATTTATTGAAAAGGTAAAGGTTATTAAGAGTGGAAATCCCTTAGATGAAAATGTTTTTCTTAACCCAATGATAACTGAGGAAGAAGCCATTCGTACCGAAAAATGGGTGAATGAAGCTATTGATGCTGGAGCAAAAATACTATGTGGTGGAAAGCGAAAAGATAGTAACTTTCAAGCCACAGTTTTAACTGATACAACACCTGAAATGAAAGTAGAAGCAAAAGAAGTATTTGCTCCTGTTGTTACTATCAATAGTTTTAATGCTTTCGAAGATGCTGTTGCAATGGTAAACAATTCTATTTATGGCTTACAGGCTGGTGTGTTTACCAATAGTATGAAAAACATATTTTATGCTTTTGATAATTTAGATGTTGGTGGTGTTATTATAAATAATGTACCAACATTTCGTGTAGATCAAATGCCTTATGGTGGAATTAAAAATTCTGGTTTTGGTAGAGAAGGTGTAAAATATACTATTGAAGAGATGACTGAAATGAAGTTGATGGTTTTGTAAATCTAAAATATTAGTAGAGAACTATTGTTTGAAAAATATAATACAGGAAATAATTCTACTTCATTAAATTCAATTGGTTAGAAGTTTAAAACCATATATCATATCTTATTATTCCCTCTGCTAATAAGAATATCCTCAACAATGTCGTATAAATCTTCTTCAATAACTGGCTTCATAAGATACCGATAATTGGGTGATGTTTCTAATGCTTTATGCATTTCCCCACAAATATATGTGATAAAGAAAATAATTGGAATATCAGCAAGAGTTTGAATTTTATTAGCTGTTTGAATCATATTTATATCATCACGATGACCAATATCTATTAAGATAATATCCGGATTGATCTTCTTCACGCTCTTTATAGCTTCCTCAGGAGATTTCACAATTTTAGAAATATTATATCCTTTTTCTTTTAGCAATCCTTCAATATATATTGAGAAAATAGTATCGTTTATTACTATTAAAATATTTACTTTTTTATCCTGCTTACGCATATTAAAATACAACCTCACTCGTAAACCTCCGTTAGGTGGTAAGACAAGCACTGGGAATGAGTAGGAGAAACAAATGTTCTATTCCTCAATTGACTCTACATTTGGTCTGGGGACAATAATTTCTTTTCCATCTTCCATTTTTGCTTTTAGGATTCTTACTTTTGTTTCACTTTCTACAACAGCCAAATCTTCTGGTAATGCTGTTACAGTGCATAATTTCCCAAAATTAGGTTCACGAATAATACGGATAAGGCTTCCAATTTTAAGTCCACTTGCTTCTTCAGATTCTATTTTTAATTCTTCTTCCTTAAATGGAATAGGAATTATTATTTCAGGTCTCATAACACCAGCACGAATTTGTGTCTTACCATGCATAGAAGCTTTATATCCTTTAAAATCTTTTAATAGATTAAAGGTTTTAGTAGCCATTTTAATAGGTCCAAATCCTTCTGTTAAGACAAGAGTTATTCCTTTTTCTTCATGTCCAGTAATTGCAACACCAATATCAAAGCCAAGGAATTCTTTAAGGTCTCTATCATCAATACCACCAGCAACAATACCTTTAGCTTTAACCTCCAATGCTTTTTGTATTGAAGGGAGATCAACTATTGAGCCACCAATGATAATTTTATCTCGAAATGTTTCATCTATTAAATCTGGATTTAAGGTACTAACTGGACTATCAACAGCCATTTTAATTTCACCTGTAATCTCTCCACCTATTCCGAAAATACCCTGGATATAAGCGGATTTGTTTTCAATTTCAACTCCCTCATTTTCATAGACCTTACTAACAATACCATCAATAAATGCTTTAACTTCTATTGGAACAGGTGGCTCTCGTAATAGAACCTGTCCAGTAATTGATGAGATATTTTCTACAGTTCCTTGTATAGGAGAAGTAACATTACTACGAAAGAGACCAAACAGCATTTTACTTGTAGCAATTATTTCTCCTTTTTCGATTTTATCACCTACTTTTTTTACCATTTTATCAGGAACATCTCCGGGAGGGATACCTAATTTATTTGCTACATTTACTGGTTGGATATCTCCGGGTAACTCAGTTCGAGCTACAACATCGTCAGAACTAACTTTATCTCCTATTCTCACAACAACTTTACCTTTAAGTGGTAATATTCTATCTTTTCTTAATATGATACTTCTACTAATTGTCAATCCTGGTGTATATGCTTGTGCCATTTTACATCCTACTTAAGCCTATCTTCTGGATAAACTTCTAAGGCTTTCATCCATTTTTTTAGTGCTTTAATTCTTTCTGAATTTTCAGAAGGTAGATGAAGACGCATTGTTTCTTTCTTAAGTTGTTCATCATAATATTCTTCTCTTCCTCTGGTATCAATGACAATTCCAACAACACCACCAGATAGTTCAGTATTAATCTCAGTATTTCTACCGGCGCCCAAATCTAGACCAGATAAGGGTTTTAATTTTGCTTTTACATTTTGACCCACACCAAATTTTAATAGAACAATTTCTCCAAATTTTATATCTTCATTAAATGTCTTATCTGGCAATTCAATGTTAGCATGTAATGCAACTTTACCTTCTTTATATTTACCCTTGGGTGCAACACATGTTCCTAAGTGAATTAAACAATCTTTGGTAAAAACTTCTGTTGCTGCTTTTTCGCTTATTGTAGAAAGCACGCCCAGTTGTGGCATCATAAAGATACTATCAACAGCGAGTTTGGTTATACCTTCAGGAAGAAATCCATCAATAAGCATCATAGCAGCTTGGTTTCTACGAGGAGCATGAGATAACACTCCCCCACTTCCAACAAGAATATCAAGAGACATCATATTAACAATAGTTTGACCAGAAGTTATTTGTGCAAATGCATCAGCAATTTCACTTTCTTTTTGCATTCCTTTTAGAGTGACTGCGAATTCTTTATGCTGTTCAAAAGCAAGCCGTAAAGCTTCTTTTGCAATTGCCTGCTCTAAGATTAATTCTTCCATAAGAAAAGGTATTGTTGTTGGACGAATCATTTTATTTTTTATCATATTTCTTAATTGTTTTTCTGGAATATCAAAAGGAACCCAACGCATAATGTTATTTATACCAGTTGAAGCAAGAACATTTGAAATACTGTAACTCAATCCAAGATTAGCACTAACAGTTCTATTAAATATCTTAGCTTCTGTAAAAACTGAGAAAATGTCAGTTGTTGCACCTCCAATATCAACACCAACAACTTCAATATTTTCCAATTTCGCAATTGTTTTCATGATATTACCAACTGCTCCCGGTGTTGGCATAATTGGAACATTTTCAAGTTCTTCTTTTTCTGTTTCTGCAACTGTCCATGTCATTAATTTTTTATAACCGGGTGCTTGTGCCATAACATGTTCCATAAATAGATCATGAATTTTATCTCTTGCTGGTCCAAGATTTTCTCGTTCAAGAACAGGTCTGATATTATCAGTTATTATTAAATCTGTTTTATCATCTAAATTTTCCTTAACAAAATCCCTTGCTTTCACATTACCAGCAAAAATAATCGGCAATTTGTAACTTGAGCCTAATCTTGGCTTAGGATCTGCTGCTGAGATAATTTCTGCAAGTTCTGCAACATGCTTGGTAGTTCCGCCATCTATACCACCTGAGAGCAGTATCATATCAGGTCTTAAATGTCTGATTCTTTCAATCCTTTGATGTGGTAATCTTTTATCATTACTTGCTAATACATCCATAACTATAGCACCAGCTCCTAATGCAGCTCTTTCTGCACTTTCACCGGTCATACTCTTTACAACCCCTGCAACCATCATCTGCAGTCCACCTCCAGCACTACTTGTTGAGACATAAGCATCTACACCAAGGCTGCCTTTTTGTGGAACCACTATCTTTCCATTATGCAATATTTTTCTCTCTTTATCACCTTTGAGATGAACCAGATCTTCAACTTCCTCAACAGCATTTAAAACACCTTTGGTAACATCATCAAATGGAGCTTCAACAGTTGTTGGTGCTTCTCCTCTTACTATTAATCTATAAACACCATCAATTATTTCAATCAAAATTGCTTTGGTTGTAGTGCTTCCACAATCTGTTGCAAGAATTGATCTTAGTTCATTTGCCATATTTCCTCCTATTGTCAAAATATAAGAATTACATAAGTACTTAATTACAAAATTTGATAATCCCCATTAAGGGAAAGTTCTTTTCTTTATATTTTATATTGTGTAATTCTAATGGTTTTTTTATCATATAAATTAATTTAGTTTTTTTAAAGCCTTCTTTTTCTTTTTTAACTCTTTAATTTTCCTTTTTTCTTCTTTTAATTTAAAATGAAATTCTGCATCATATTTATCTATCTGGTTTAATAAATAAGTAATATTTTCATCATTTTCAAGGGTACATGCAAATTTTTGGTACTCAGTTGGATTAAAAATTAATTCTGCAAAAGGAGCAATCATATATAATAATTGACTACCAATAAAATGCAAAGGTCTTAAGGATTCAATAATCATAAGAGAAGGTGAACCGAGTCGTCTTTCAGTTAAAAACTTTGCAGCTTTATCCATAAGTTCTTGTGCTTCTTCTTTAGAAATTTCAACTATCATAATTATGCTCTTGCAATTGAAGCAGCATATACTTCTCTTGCTCCCATTTTCTTTAAAAGTAGTGCCATTGATTTCATAGTTGCACCAGTTGTAATGACATCATCAACTATCAAAAGTATTTTTTCTTTTACAAATTTTGGATACTTAATTTTAAAAGCATCACCAACATTTTTTTCTCTTTCTTCTTTAGTAAGCTTTGTTTGGGTTCTTGTATATTTTGATCTTTTGACAATCTTTTTTCCTAATGGAATTTTTAATATATTTGATATTTCCTTTGAGATGAGATAAGATTGATTAAATCCTCGTTCTCGCTCTTTGACTTTATGAAGAGGAACAGGAATAATAAAATCTATATCAGAAATAAATTCATATTTTGATAACCTATTTGCTAACAATTCTCCTAAGAGTTTTCCAATCTTCATATATTCATTATATTTGAGATTATGAATTAAACTTTGAATAACATTATCGAATTTAAATGCTGATACAAATTCATCAAAATCCAACTCTTTTTTACAATGTTCACAGAGACCATTTTGAGCAGGATTTTCACCACAGAAGAAACACTTTTTTATATCTAAAAGAACCAATTCATTTAAACATTTTTCACAAAT
Organism: Candidatus Cloacimonadota bacterium; assembly: GCA_030628975.1. GTDB lineage: Bacteria > Cloacimonadota > Cloacimonadia > JGIOTU-2 > JGIOTU-2 > JAGMCF01. Next base: position 3,137 of record DAOVPZ010000016.1, on the reverse strand, counting down.
GCAATGATTATTAGTCAACTTTTCTTTGCAGACAAGACATACATTCGGGAAAAACAAATCTAAAAGTTGACTTAAGCGTTTCATCTTTTATTTGATAAACTCAGAGTATATAATTTTTTTCATTTTAATTTTTTGTTTCTTATTTTATATTTTTAATTTATGGATAATATAGTTTTCAATAGATTTAAAAATCGCTTGTCCACCTGTCCGCGCTCCGTTGCCAAAGCTATGGAGCGTCGGCGACCGTCCCGATATAATCGGGATGGACAGCGGGTCAATTAAATTTAATGAAGGGTCAGAAACTCTTTCAGGATGAGGCATCATTCCAAGGACATTTCCTTTTTCATTGATTATTCCAGCTATATTTGATATTGCTCCATTTGGATTTGCCCTATCATTTACATCACCATTTTTATTACAGTACTGAAATACAATCTGTTGATTATCATTTAATCTTTGCAATCCAATTTTATCAATATAATAATTTCCTTCATTATGTGCTATAGGAATATCTAATACATCTCCTTTTTGTAACAAATTAGTAAAAGGTGTTTCATTATTCACAATCTTTATATATTGATGTTTACAAACAAAAAGGAGAGATTTATTTTGCAATAAAGTTCCAAGCAACAATCCAGTTTCAGTAAGCATCTGAAATCCATTGCAAATACCAATAACAAGACCACCTGATTTAGCAAATTTAATAACCTCTTGCATAATTGGGCTAAATTTAGCTATTGCCCCTGCACGCAAATAATCACCATAAGAAAATCCACCAGGTAGAATAACACAGTCAGGATTTTTTAATTCTGTGTCTTTATGCCATACATAATCAGCATCAGCATGCATTATTTTTTTTACAGCATAATAACTATCATAATCACAGTTTGAGCCAGGAAATATTATAATGTTATATTTCATATTTTATCTAAGATGGATATTATCAGGGAATTACATCATTAATTATAATTCACACCGATTTATTGGGATAACTCAAGATTTCAAATCTATAAGTTTCAATATTCGGATTTGCGAGTACTTTATCACAAATTTCATCAATTTCGTTTTTAATATATTTTTCATCATCTGAGTTTATTGTAACTTCAAAAAATTTACTGGCACGGACTTCAGAAATATCTTTATATCCAAGAGTGTGTAATGTATTCATAATTACTTTTCCTTGTGGATCTAACACCTCTGGTTTTAAAGTTACATAAATTTTTACCTTTTTCACATATTCTCCTTATAGAGATTAGCCACGATCCCCAATTAAGCCCGTTCCTGACGAGCTCAGGAATTGGGGACTCGAAGTAACACGAAAAATATTAGAATTAACTGCATAGTTTCTTTCAGTTTCAAATTTCTCCCGATTTATCGGGACAGTTTCAAGTTTCATTCTTTCTCAAATACTCTTTCAAAAATAAAATCAATTTTACTTAAAAATTTATCTAAACAGAATATTTTCTCTAACTCATCAGGTTTTATAATTTTAATAAATCTCTCATTAGTTAATAAAATGTCTTTGAAAGATTGCTTTATTTCCCAGCATTTCATTGCACATGATTGAACGATATCATAAGCCTTCTCTCTGGGTATGCCTCTTTTTGTTAATTCTAATAAGATTGTTTGTGAGTAAATCAAACCATTTGTCAGTTCAATATTTCTCATCATATTTTCTGGGAACACTACAAGATTATCAATTAAAGATTTAGTTTTAACTAACATATATTGTATTAAAATCGTTGAATCAGGAATAATTATTCTTTCTGTAGAAGAATGGCTAATATCCCGTTCGTTCCATAATGCATTATTCTCTAGCGCAGTTATCGCATTTCCTCTTAAAATTCGAGCCATACCACAAAGTCGTTCACAAAAAATTGGATTTTTCTTATGAGGCATTGCAGATGAACCCTTTTGACCTTTTGTGAATCCTTCTTCAACTTCATGAATTTCAGTTCTTTGTAATTCTCTAATTTCTGTAGTAATTTTCTCAATTGTACTACCAATAATTGCTATTGAAGTTATATATTGAGAATATCTATCTCTTTGAATTATTTGGTTTGATATGTTTATAGGCTTCAATTCCATTTTTTTACATACATACTCTTCTACAAATGTATCAATATGTGCATAAGTTCCGACTACTCCAGAAATTTGTCCAACAGAAATATTCTTAACTGCGTATTCCATTCTCTTGATATTTCTTTGCATTTCATCAAACCAGAGTGCTATCTTAAGTCCAAAAGTTGTTGGCTCGGCATGAATACCATGTGTACGACCGATACACGGTGTATGTTTATATTTGTAAGCTTTCTTTTTTAATGATTTGGCAAGGTTTTTCATCTCTTTTAAAATAATCCAACCAGCATCTTTCATTAAGCAGGAATTGGCAGTATCAATTATATCAGAAGAGGTCATGCCTAAATGAATAAATCTGGATGATGGTCCAACATAATTTGCAACATTTGTAAGAAAAGCAATAACATCATGATTAACCTTCTTTTCGATTTCATTGATTTCTTCAACTCTAAATTTTGCATTTGATTTTATATTTTGTAAATCCTTATCTGGAACGATTCCAAGTTTGTTCATCGCTTCAGTAGCAGATAACTCAATCTCTAACCATTTTTTGAATTTATTTTCTAAACTCCATATATTCTTCATTTCAGGTAATGAATATCTTTCTATCATAGTTGAATCCTTTCTGCAACCTTTTGCGATAGAGGCACACCCGTTCTCCGTAGCAGTACTACTGCGAAGGGTGAAGAGGTCACAGAGTATTTATTTCTTATTAATATCTCTTATATTACCGCTTTTTATTATCTCTATATCCTCTGAAATATTTAACTTAAAAACTTCGTCTTTTAGTTCAGGAAAACTCCAATTGTCAATAATTAGATTTGCTAATTCCTTTTCATCTTGAAATATATTCAAGCTATATGGAAAATTATTTTGGTAATTATTTAGAACAATTTTAAGTTTTTCATATTGTATCAATATTAAATTGAATTTTTTATCAAAAACTAATTTTGTATTAGAAAGTGAAATAATACATTTTGTTTTCGTCTTTACAATATTTGTAGACTTATTGATTATCTGTTGTAAATCAAAATTAAGATTAACTTTATTATCCTGTT
>DAOVPZ010000055.1 GCA_030628975.1 Candidatus Cloacimonadota bacterium | reverse complement strand
ATTAGAAATTTGTAATTAGTCATTTGAATAGCCTTTATAAAAGAGTCTCAATGCAGAATAAAAATTTGTTGCTAAAAAATTACACGAATTTTATTGATAAGATACTAAATATATTGAGACTTGTTATGTAAGTTTGGATATTTATAGCATCACATTTTTAATAAGTTTAATTTTATTGACATTTATTACTGCTATTAAGTTAAGTATTCACGAATAATAAATAATGAGGTGAACATGTCATTAACTATTGTATTAGGAGCATGTTGGGGAGACGAGGCAAAAGCAAAAATAGTGGATATTTTAGCTGAAAAATCGGATGTAGTTGTTCGATTTCAAGGTGGATGTAATGCTGGACATACTGTTGTTCATAAAGATAAGAAGTACATATTTCATATCATCCCTGTAGGCATTTTGTATCCAGATAAAAAATGTATAATAGCAAATGGAGTTGTTATCAATCCATTTCAATTAATTTCCGAATTAGAAGATATTCAGAAACAGAATATTGATGTTGGAGATAGATTATTCATAAGTTCTCAAGCACATATAACACTTCCTTTACATAAATTTTTGGATGGATTGAGCGAAAAGAAAAGTAAAAAACAAGCAATTGGTACAACAAAAAGAGGGATAGGTCCAACTTATTCTGATAAGTTTGCACGATTTGGCATAAGGGTTGCTGACTTGCTTGACCCCAAATATTTATATTTAAGGATAGATAATATCATTAATAACAAAAGAAGTCAAATAGCTGATTGGTTGGAAGAAACCGATTTGGAAGATATGAAAAGAAATCTAGTTAAAATTGGGAAAAAGATACAACACTTTGTTATCGATACACCATTTTTAATTAATAAATATTTAAATGAAGGTAAAAGGGTTTTGTATGAAGGTGCACAAGGAACTTTATTAGACATCGACTTTGGCACTTATCCGTTTGTTACATCATCAAATACTTCAATTGGTGGAGCTATATCAGGTTCTGGTGTTAATCCAAGAAGAATTGATAAAATAATTGGTGTTATGAAATCATATTTTACTCGTGTTGGAAATGGACCTTTCCCAACCGAATTGAAAAATGAAATAGGGGATTATATTCGGGAAAAAGGACATGAATATGGTGCTACAACTGGCAGACCTCGCAGATGCGGATGGTTTGATGCTATTATTGCTAAATATTCTGCAATGATAAATGGATTCGATGAAATTGCTTTAACACTATTAGATGTCTATTCAGGTCTGAAAACAATAAAAATATGTACTCATTATGAAATTGATGGCGAAAGGGTAGATCACTTTCCAATAGTGACAAATAGGTTAGAAAAAGTAATTCCAAAGTTTATCACCATAAAAGGTTGGAATGAAGTTATTTCAAATATTAAAGAATTCTCAGATTTGCCAATAAATGCTCAAAATTTTGTGCACATAATTGAAGAAATATTGAATATAAAAGTTAGCATAATCTCTGTTGGTGCAGAAAAGAATCAAACCATATTTAGAAATTAAAAATGAGTTCACTTCAAAAAGTCAAAAGATGCTTCGCATCGTCAAAAGTTGTCATCATTCATTTTGTGCAAGCCAAAGCATTATGACTATTTATGACAGCGTAGCGTTTTGACCTTTTGACAGCAAAGCGTTTTATATTGATAAATGAGTCTTATTTTTGAAAATATCAGTTTTAGATATAGAGATGACTTTTCAGTAAAAGAACTGATTTTTTCGAATTTTTCTTTAAATATTCATGATAGAGAAAAAGTTGGTATCTTTGGTAAAACAGGTTCAGGAAAATCTACTTTAATCAAGCTCTTAACTGGAGAAGAAAAACTGCAAAAAGGAAAAATTCTTTTCCAAAATCATGATATAAAAAGAATGAAAAACATGTTTGAAAATATTGCTATTCTATTCCAAAAACCTGAAAAGCAATTTGTTTTTCCAAAAATAAAGGATGAAATTGAATTCATATCCGAAAGAAGAAAAGATGACATTCAAACAAGAATTTACGAATTAGCGGATAAATTTAATTTTATGCTTAAATCATATTTGAGTAGAAATATTTATTCAATTTCTTCTGGAGAATTGAAATTACTTCAAGTTATTTTAGTTCTATCAATAAATAGACCATATTTAATTCTGGATGATCCATTTCTCTTTCTGGATGAAGATAAGAGCAAAATTTTTAAGGAATTGCTTGCTAATTTTCGTAATAAAACAATATTAATTCTTGCAAGGAATAAAAGTAATTTTGAAGGGATTATTGACAGAGAAATAATTTTAAACAATAGATAATCCCAGAATAATATATAAGTGATTTAAATAGCTTAAAAGGTTCAACAAATGAAAAAATTATATTTTTTAATTAGTCTATTATTTATTTTTAATTCTATTTTTGCAACATCTTCGGAGGAATTTCAATTTGCAAAAAAAATGTATGATGATACATTATACGAAGAAGCTATCGGTAAGTTTCGTGAAATAATACAAAAATACCCAACATCATCTGAAGCGGAATCTTCTCGATTATATATTGGGAACTCTTATATGGAATTAAAATTATATAATGAAGCAGGTAAAGAATTCAAACATCTTGTTGATGCATATCCAAACTCAAAGTTAGTTCCTAATGCAATTTATAGATTAGCTGAAAGCCAATATATAAGTGGGAATTATAAGGATGCTGCTCTAAATTATCAACAGCTTATAAATCACTATCCTCAAAGTCCATTTTCCATTTTATCTTTACAAAAAGTTATTAAATCTTTTCAACTTTCTGGACAGTACAACGAAGCAATTCTTTCTGCTTTAAGCATTTTAACACATTATACAGAACAACCGCAGATACCAGATGTTTATCTCCTTCTTGCAGATTTATATTTTGAAAATAATATGCCCGAGCAATATGAATTAACTTTAGATAAAATTATTATTGATTATGGTTCATCAGAAGCACAATGGGAAGCAATTGAAAAATTGGCTTTATATTATCTATCTACTAACAGAAAAGAAAAAACGATCGAGCTCATCCAAAATAAATTGAATGAATTAATACCAAGAAAGTATGAGAAATCACTCTTATTGCTTTATGCAGATATCTTGTTTCAGATAAATTATTATGCTTCTGCCCGAGAGAATTATCAGTCATATTTCAGAAAATTTGATACAGAACAAAATCTGGATGAAGTTGTTTATAAAATCGCTGTTACTAATTTTAAGTTAAGTGATTATAAAGCAGTTCTGCAAAATTGCTCTGATTTTAAGATAGAATTTCCTGATAGCAAATTTATAGCTGAAATATATTTTCTTATGGCTCAGACCTATTATAAGCTATCTGACTATCAAATGGCATTACTTGAACTTGATTCAAAAAACTTCATTAATGCTTCACAGAAAATTAAATTTCAAGTTCTAAAACTTAAAACAAAAATTTTCGAATATCAAAATTTATATGAGAAGGTTATTACAAATAATTTAGATTTAATTCTTAATTTTGGGGATCTTGTTTCAGCAGATAGTTGTTATTTTCACATTGCCAATATATATCAAAAAATTCTAAATAATTATGAATTGGCAATTAATTACTATCAGATGATTTTAAATACATATCCTCAGACTAAACTCTGGCAGAAAATCCAATTTGAAATGGCAGATTGTTATCAAAATATAGAGCAGTATGAAAAGGCACTTAAAATTTTGCAACTTACAATCAATCAAGCAAATTTGAGTGCTGCAATGGAAAAGAAAATCAAGCAAAATATCGAATATATTACGAAATATAAAATAAAAGAAAAAGATAATGCATTTGAAAGCCTTATGGATTGTTTTATTGAGTATATCAGAAATAATGATGACATCGAAGCTCTTGAATCAATTATTAAGATTTACAGAGATGATCTAAAAGAATATAAAAAAGCAATTGAAATTTTCAAGCAGAATAAATATCTTGAGAATAATCCGGAATTTTTATTATTACAAGGAGAAACATATCAAAGTTTAGCAATAAAATTGGAGTATGAAAATGATGTAAAAGCAGAAATATATTTTCAGAAAGCTAAGGAAACTTTTGAAAATATCATTAATGACTTTATTGAAGTTGCAGAAACCCCTTATGCAAAATATTATCTTATTGAACTCAACTTAAGGCAATATGAAATTGGTTCTGATATTTATATAAAAAAGTTAAAAGAATATTCTTCTGAATTTATAAAAAATTATAGTACTTTTCCAAAGATTGGTAATGTCTATTTTAACCTTGCAAAATCATTGATTCTATCTTATAGTGAGGAACAAGCAATAATACGAAATTTACAACAGGCAATAACATTAAGTAAAGACAAAAGAATTAAAAATTCTGCATATTCACTTTTGGGAGATATTTATCTAAAGAATGAAAGTTACCAAGCTACACTAAACCAATATAATAAAATTGATACTGAAACTGTATCAAAAAATTGCAGTTTATTGTTTAATCTTGGTTTTGTGAATATGAAACTAAATCACCTTAATGAGAGTGCAGAATATTTCCAAAGTTTTGTTAATAATTATAAGATGCATAATAAATATTGGGAAGGTGTAAAGAATTTAGCTGAAATTTATCGTCAATTAAATAATACTGAAAATGCAATATCATATTATCAACTTCTCGCAGAAAATCAACCTGATGACATTATTCTTCGAAAATTAAGAGATTTATATATATCCAATCAGAATTTTGACAATGCTATTGAAGTTTCGATAAAAATTCAAGAAAGAACTAATGAAGATAGAAGACTTTTAGCGGAGATTTATTTACAAAAAAGTGTTATAAGCTTAGCAATTTTGCAATATGAGAAAGTAATTGAAAACGAAACAGATATAAATAAGAAATTGAAAGATATTGAGCAGTTAGCTATGATTAACTTCGATATTTCTGATTTTCAAGAAGCTATCGAGAATTATGAAAAAATTATTAATTTAACTGCTGATTTCAAGGATCGTTTTTCAGATATCCAAGAATTGGATTGGTCAAAAATAGGCGAAAATTTAATTATTTCCAGTTACAAAAGGAAATCAAGAAAAGATGCAGAGGAATATGAAAAGCTCTTTAAGAAAGTAATAAAGGATAATAATGAAATTAAATCACATTTACTTCTTGAAAGAGGAATTTATTATATAAATTTAGATAATAAGAAAGCAAATAAAATATTTGATGAAATAATAGAAGATTATAATTTTACAGATTATGCCGATGATGCATATTTTCAACAAGCACTTATGGCTTTGGAAGATACTGATTTTGAATTAGCAAAAGATAAGTTAAAATCTTTAATTGACCATTTTCCAGAATCTGAATTGGTCAATAATACTAATCTTAAACTTGGTTCTATAAATTTTGCTGATGGTAACTTTCGTAAAGCTTTGGAATATTATCAATTAGTAATACAAAATGATCAGGAAGGTGATTTAGCACTTAAAGCGATTGAGAATTATGCCTTAACATGTAAATCTATGGGAGAATGGATGCTTGCAATAGAAGCTTATCAAATGCTACTTGATAGATTTGGCACACCAGAGATAAAACCTCAAACCCTTTTTGAAATTGCATTCTGCTTTTATCGGGATAAAAAGTATCAAAAAGCCATTGAGCTATTTGAAAAAATCTTACTTAAAATCGATGAAAGGAACACTAAAGTAGAGATAATTTATTGGATAGGGGAATCTTATTACGGATTAGAAGAATATGAGAAGACAGTAGAAACACTTTTAAAGATAGTTTATAATTATAGTGATTTTGCACAATGGAATGTCAATGCTAATATTAAAATTGCTATGGCTTATGAACAACTTACCAAATTTGATAAAGCAAGACTTTTCTACAATAGTGTAATTAAAAAATATGGTATTGAAAGCAAATGGGGTAAAGAGGCTCAGAAGCTCCTGGATGCTTTGCCATAACCGAATACTCTCCGATCTAACAAGATTTATAATCCTGTTTATTTTAAGGTTGTTTTCCGATGAAACATACATGTCCCGAAAACAAATCGGGACACAAAGTAGAATGAAAATTTACTTATTTTATTAATGCAACAGGATAAACCTGTTGCTACCCGCTAGCTGGTGGGTAGATTCGGGTTTTCATCCTTCGGAGAAGGATATCCCGAATCGAAATACAAAACGATTTTCAGATGAAACACACATGTCAACATATTGACATAAAGAAGTATGAAAATTTTACATATTATTATGAACCGAAACAGGATAAACCTGTTTCTACCCATCAATTGACGGGTAGGTTTGGGTTTATCCCAAACCGCAATAAACAAAGTATTTTCATATGAAAAACTTAAAATTAATTCTATCATATTTAAAACCACATAAGAAAACAATATTTTGGGGTGTTTGTTGTTTGATAGTAGTTGATGGTATTCAAATGATAGTTCCTAAAATTATCCAGCATATTATTGATTTTTTACGCTTACCTGGTTTTACAATTTCTGGTATTTTTAAGTTTTCATTATTGATATTCATGCTTGCCATTATTATGGCAACATTAAGGTTTTTATGGAGATTGTTCTTAATCACTAATGCATATAAAATAGAAAGAAAAATTCGTAATGAGTATTATGACCATTTACAAAAACTTTCAATCCGCTTTTTTCAAAAACATAAAACGGGTGACTTGATGGCATATGCTACTAATGATTTGCGAGCAGTTCGTATGCTTTTTGGTATAGGTGTGGTTCTTGCTTTTGATTTTGTATTGATTACAGTTGGGAGTTTAGCATTAATGTCTAATATTGACTGGCGTCTTACAATATATGTTATCATACCGTTACCAATTGTTACATTTATTGTGATATTTTTCGGTAGAAAACTTCATAGGCTTTTTAGAAAAGTTCAGAATACTTTTGCTAAGCTCTCTGATAGGATTCAAGAAAGCATTTCTGGTATTAGAGTTATAAAATCTTTTGTTAGAGAAGATTCATATGAAAACAGAGTAGGTGAGATTGCAAATGAACTTGTCCAACAAAATATGCGTCTTATAAAAATCTGGGGTAT
>DAOVPZ010000014.1 GCA_030628975.1 Candidatus Cloacimonadota bacterium | reverse complement strand
CAAAAAATAGTTATAAGCGAGTTTACTTCAGCTTCGGAATTAGCAAAGATTATGGGTAAAAATTCAATTGAGATAGTTGCTAAATTCATGGAGCTTGGAAAGATGATTACAATCAATCAGAGGTTGGATAAAGAGTCGTTGATAATGATTTGTGATGAATTCAATTTTGAAGTGGACTTTGCAGAACAATATGGAAGTGATATTTTATCTGTAGAGAAAAAAGAAATTGATAAGGTTGAGGTTAAAACAAGACCCCCTGTAGTTGCAGTTATGGGTCATATTGATCACGGCAAGACATCAATACTTGATTATATAAGAAAAAGTAACATTATCGCTGGTGAAGCAGGTGGAATAACCCAGCATATTGGAGCATATCAAGTAGAATTTAATAATCAAAAGATTTCATTTATTGATACACCCGGTCATGAGGCTTTTACTGCCATGAGAGCCCGAGGAGCAGATATTACAGATATTGCTGTGATTGTAATTGCTGCAGATGATGGAGTTATGCCCCAGACAATTGAAGCTATTGACCATGCAAAAGCTGCAGATATACCTATAATCATTGCCATTAATAAAATTGATTTACCTAATGCTGATACTGAGAAGATAAAGGTTCAACTTGGTAAGCAAAATATCAGACTGCACGGTTGGGGTGGTTCTGTAGAGTATGCTGAATGTTCTGCAAAGACAGGGGAAGGAATTGATAATCTCTTAGAAACAATTCTCTTAGTTGCTGAAGTTGAAGAATTATCAGCGAGATATACTGGTAATACCGAAGGAGTTGTTATTGAAGCAAAGTTGGACAAAGGAAAGGGTCCAATTGCCACAATATTAGTGCAAAACGGAGTTTTAGGAACTGGTGATATTGCAATTTGCGGTGCTCAATTTGGGAAGATTCGGTTAATGATTGATGAGCGAATGAAAACAGTAAAAACTTGTTATCCATCAGGAGTTGTTCAGATTTTAGGTTTAAATGGTGTCCCACAAGCAGGTGATACTTTTAATGTTGTCCAGGATGAAAAAAGTGCAAGAGAGATTACTTCCCAAAGACAATTTATTATTAGACAAAGACAGATTGCAAGTGGTAAGGGTGTAACTTTGGATAATTTATTTGATAGAATACAGCAAAGCAAGGCAAATGCACTGAATGTAATTGTGAAAGGAGATACTGATGGTTCTGTTGAAGCGATTTGCGATGCTCTTCAAAAAATACGAACAGAAGAGATAGAAGTCAATATAATTCATAAGGCAGTTGGAGGAATCGTTGAAGCTGATGCGGACCTTGCTGCTGCCTCAAATGCAATTATTATTGGTTTTCATGTAAGACCAAATGCTGAAGCCAGAAAAGCTGCTGAATTTAATAAAGTCGCAATACGATTATATGATGTTATTTTTGAAGCAATTGATAATGTGAAAAAATCACTTGAAGGCTTACTCGCACCAATTATTCACGAAGAGATTATTGGAACTGCGGAAGTAAAACAGACATTTAAGATTTCTAAAATTGGTACTATTGCTGGATGCTTTGTTACTGAAGGAAAGATTACTGATAAAGCTCTTGTAAGAATTTTCCATGAAGATATAAAAATTTATGAAGGGAAGATTGCTTCCCTTAGAAGATTTCAGAATGAAGTGAAAGAGGCAAATGAAGACCAGGAATGTGGAATTGCTATTGAAAATTTTAATGATATAAAAGTGGGGGACATTATTGAAGCTTACATAAAAATCGAAGAAAGAAAAAAAATAGAATAACATAAATTGATGCCAGTAAAAAGCATAACCATAAATCTTTATTTGCCATTATCAAAATCTTTAAAAAATAAAAGAAGTATTATAAAAAGTATCATACAAAAAGCACATAATAAATTTAATGTTTCTATTTCTGAAATTGATAATTATGATAAATGGAAAAATGCTACGATTGGTATTTCTATAATTGCTAATGAAATGCCTTATATTGAGAAGCAATTATCAGAAATTATCAATTTTATTGAAAGTAATTACATCGATATTGAGATAATTAAAATTGAGGATTATTATTAATGTCACAATTTCATCAAGAAAGATTGAATGAACTAATCAAGCAAAATGTTATAAAAATAGTTAGGTTTGATTTGCGAGATAAAAGAGTAAAAAATGTTACAATTGAGGAGGTTGAAGTTTCTTCTGATATGCATTATGCAAAAGTATATTTTTCAATTCTGAGTGGCAAAGAAAAAAAACAAGCTTGCAAAGGTTTAAACAGGGCTAAGAAATATATTAGAATGAGATTGGCTAAAAATCTTAACTTAAGATATACTCCTGAACTAGATTTTATCTATGATACTATTTCTCAAGAGGCACGTTCTATTGAAATGTTGATAGAAAAAGAACGCAAACAATATGATGATTGATGAATTTAAATTTGAATTTAAAAAAGTAACCAATAATAATAAGAATTATATTATTACTACACATGAAAATCCAGATGGTGATGGAATTGGAGCACAATTTGCATTATTATTATATCTTGAAAAATTTGGTAAAAATATTAAAATAATTAATCAAGATAAACCTTTAGACAAGTATCGTTTTCTTGGTTTTTCCGATAAAGTTGAAACTAAGGTTATTGACAGCTCAGATTATATAATTATTATGCTAGACTTCAATGAAAAAAAAAGAGCAGGGCAAAAAATTCAAAGTATATTTGATAATTATAAAAAGATAATTTGTATTGACCATCATCAGGAAGAAGAAAAGATTGCTGATTCAATATCTTATATAGATGTTTATTCTTCTTCAACTTGTGAGATTATTTATTTACTTTTAAAAGATGAGATTAATAATTTTTCCTCAACCTGGAAACAAAAATTTGCTAATTGTTTGTATACAGGTCTGATTTATGATACAAATAACTTTGTAAATAATAATGTTAAACCAGCAACCTTTTCCATAGCTTGTGAATTAATTGAATTAGGGGCTGATAATAATTTATGTTATCTTAATCTTTTTGAGAACAGGTCATTATCAGAATTAAGATTATTAGGAAAGACTTTATCATCTTTAGAAGAATATTTTGATGGGAAAGTTGTTTGTTATCTCACTTCCCAAAAGATCTTTAATGATTGTGATGCAGATATGGAACTAACATCGGGATTTTCAAAAGAAGTAAAACCTACAGATGAACATGAAGTAATTATCTATTTTCGTGAACTCAACGAAAATCATTATCGTTGCTCTATCAGATCTAAAAACCTGAATGTTCAGGAAATAGCAAAAAGTTATAATGGTGGGGGACATAAGCATGCTGCGGGTTTTGAAGTAAAAATGAGTTTGACTGAATTAAGGAATGAACTTTTGAACAAGATAGACAAAAAATTAAAATTTTCAGATAAATATAATTTATTATAATTAAAATTTTGTAATGGATTATCTTGAATATGTATGGTTTGCTCAATATTGATAAACCTGCTGCAATAACTTCTTTTGGGGTTGTTAAGAAAATCCGTCATCTTACTGGAGTGAAGAAAGTTGGTCATTCAGGAACACTTGATCCTTTTTCCACTGGAGTACTTTTAGTCTTTGTGGGTAGAAAAGCAACTAAACATATTTCTGAATTTTCAGATTTAGATAAAGAATATTATGGTAAGATTAAATTTGGCGAAAGGACTGATACTGCTGACTTAACAGGTAAAATTATTGAAGAAAAACCAATTCCTGAATTATCAATTCCTCAAATAAGGGCAGTTTTTAAAAGTTTCATTGGCACAATTAAGCAAATTCCACCAATGTTTTCAGCGATTAAAAGAAATGGTATCAGGCTTTATAAGCTTGCCAGAAAAGGTGAAATTGTTGAACGAAAGCCAAGAAATGTTGTTATAAAAGAATTGAAATTACTAGAGTATAAAAAGCCATTTTTGAAGTTTTCGACAGTAGTTTCTAAAGGGACTTATATACGCGTATTGGCTGAAGACATTGCTGAGAGACTCAACACAGTTGGACATTTAGTTGAGTTGCGAAGACTGCGAATTGGAGATTTCTTGGTAAAGAATGCAATGTCGTTGAATGAACTGAATAGCAAGAAAATTGGAAATTTGATAATGCCTGTGAAAATAAAATTATAGGGTAGATACAGGTTTATCCTGTATCAAATACAAATAAAAATGAATATGAAATCTTTAAAATTTATTTTAGTAACCATATTATTTTCTACTATTGCTTCCTTTCTATTCGCAGATGGTAGAACAGGCAGCTTATCAGGATGGATAACAGACAAAGAAACCAAAAAGCCGATTATGGGTGTGGGGGTTATGGTTGAAGACTCAGTAAGATATATCAGTGATGTGAAAGGACGATATATCATTCATAATATTCCTATTGGTTCACATCAAATCACTTTTAATAGATTGGGGTACAAGACCCAAACAAAAATAAATATATTTGTTAAACCAAACCGTAGTACAATTCTCAATGTGAGTTTGTATCCTGAAGCCATCAAAATGTCAGGGATAACAGTTAAGAATAAACAATTTTTCATTGAAATTCCAGATGCACCTGTTAGTTCAAAAAATCTAGATGTTGAAGAGATTCGTCTTCAGCCTTCTGGAACATATGATATTCAAAGAGCAATTCAAGCACTCCCTGCAGTGGTTTCTGGTTCAGATACTGAAAATGAAATAATTGTTCGTGGTGGAAATTATGGTGAGAATCTATTTGTAATAGATAACATAGAATTATCAAACCCGAATCATTTTGCCTGGCAGGGTACTGGGGGAGGACCAATCTGTATACTCAGTCCAGAATTTATTAAAGAAATTGATTTTTATGCCGGGGCATTCCCGAGTAAATATGGAGATAAAGCATCATCGGTATTAGACATTACTACCAGAAATGGAAATGAAAACCGATTTGAAGCCAAACTCGATATTGGGATGGCTGGTTATGGGGGAAATATTGAAGGACCTCTCCCCGGGAAAAATGGTTCATACATCTTCTCGTACCATCGAAGTTTTCTTAGTTTAGTTAGTGAAAGTTTTGGATTAACAGCAGTACCAAATTATCATTCCATTTTTGCCAAACAGGTGTTTCATATTTCACCTGCTCAGAAATTAACTCTAAATCAAATCTGGGCTAATGATTGGATTGATATCTTGGATGAAGCGTCAACTTATTCAGAAGGAAATCAAGATATTTATGCCAAATCAGGACAATATGCAATTGGTGCTACTTTAAGAAGCATTTTCAAAAGTAGTTACTCACTTTTAACCCTTTACAGAAATTATAACTGGTGGCATACTGATGTCTATGAAGCAAATAAGAAAGTTGCAGATCACAGATTATTTTATAATCATTCATATGAAACGCATAATACATTGAAATTTGATCTTAATTTTCCAAAGACAAATATTGGGAAAATCTCTTTTGGTTTAAACCTAAAAAATGTCGAAACTAACGATGAAAGGTTTATGAGACCAGATACGGTTTTTTTATATAACGAAGCTGGGGATATTGATAGTATATTATGTGTTTATTCTTATGGACCTAATAATAAAATTGATGATAAAATCAATGATTATAAAATTGGTAGTCATATTCAATATAAACATAATTTTGGATTGCTTTCTTTAAATGCTGGTCTTCGTTATGATTGTTTTACTTATACAGAACAAGGGGGTATTTCACCCCGATTAGGATTGAAATATATGTTCCCTGCGGACGCGGGGACAAGCCTTAATTTTGGATTAGGTCGTCACTATCAGAATCCTGAGTATTATCAATTAACTTTTGATGAACTAAATAAATACCTAAAACCGAAATTCACAGACCAGATTGTGGTTGGATTTGAGCAGTTACTTTCTGAAGATATAAAAGCAAGTGTGGAAACATATTACAAAAAATACAAAGATGTTCCAATAAATTATGCTATGACAACTACTGACCCTAATGATTGGGATACCTATTTTGTTAATGTTGGTGCGGGATATGCAAAAGGTATTGAATTATTTTTACAGAAAAAAGTGAAAGATGATTTCTGGGGAACTTTAAGCTATTCCTATTCAATTGCGAAAGCAAAAGATCCTAGAGACCCAGGCGGTGAAAAAGAATTTAATTGGGATTTTGATTATCGTCATGTGTTCACAGGTGTTTTGGGCTACAAAATTGAATTTATGAAATACTATTGGTTTGAAAAAAGTAAGAAGTGGTTTAATTATATTAACTGGATTCCTATTTTCCCTTCAGATGAAACAGAGATTTCTATTAAATACAGGTATCTGGGTGGCAAACCATATACAAAACCAGAGTATGATCCCAGTTTAAGGAGATGGAGAGTTCTACCTGAAAAGGATATAAACAACAAACGTTTTCCAGCATATAAAAGATTTGATTTACATATACATCATCGTAAGTTTTTTGATAGAATTAATATAGTAAGCTATCTTGAAATTGATAATCTTTTCAATACAAAAAATATCTGGGATTATACATATCGGGAAGACGGAACAAAAGAAAAGATTTATCAGTGGGGCAGAATGATTGTTGTTGGAGTGATGGTTGAGTTTTAAATACCTAAACACCTAAATACCTAAATGCCTAAAGGCAAAAAATTAAAATCAGTGTTTATCGGTGTAAATCGGTGGATAAAAAATTCTTATCCGTATTTGAATGAAAAGCATATCCAAAATTAAACATAAGTTAGAAAATCCTATTGTCACTATCGGTACTTTTGATGGAGTACATTTAGGACATCAGAAGATTATGCAAACTCTTGTGGAAAGAGCCAGAGCAATTGATGGCGTGTCTGTCGTCATAACTTACCATCCACATCCATTGGAAATTCTACACAAAAGGCATTTTCCATATCTGCTTACTGAAAAAGTGAAAAAAGAGGAATTTCTTAAAAAAATCGGTATAGATTATATTCTCTGGCTTGACTTTAATGAAGAATTGGTCAACCTTTCTCCAAAAGATTTTATTAAGGAATATTTTGTAGACAAATTGGCAGCCGAAGAGATTATTATTGGCTATGATTGGCATTTTGGCAAAAATCGGAAAGGTGATTATCATCTCTTGAGAAAATTTGAAAAGATATTCAATTACAAAGTAGATATGGTGAAAGAAGTGAGAATTGGAAATGAAATCGTGTCCAGCACAAAAATTCGTGAATATATTAGAAAAGGAAGTATTGAACTTGCTAAAGAGATGTTGGGAAGAGATTATTCAATTTTGGGAAAGGTTACCCAAGGTGATAAAGTTGGAAGGCAACTCGGATTTCCCACTACAAATCTCAAGCCAATTGAGCCGAGAAAATTTCTTCCTCAATGTGGTGTTTATCTTACAAAAATTCAGTTTAAACAACACGAAATGTGGGGTCTAACAAATATCGGAGTAAAGCCAACTATAAAAAGGAGTAACAGAAAAAAGTTTATAGAAACATATATTTTCGATTTTAATAAAGAAATTTATTCAGAAGAAATTGAAATTTTTTTCATAAAAAAAATTCGTAATGAAAAGAAATTTAAAAGTAAGGAAGAACTAACAAACCAGATTAAGAGTGATGAGGCGGATGCAAGGAATCTCTTGTGAAGATATGTATAATTGGTGTCAAAAACTTGACTTAATTCCCAGAATTTTAGATTTTTTATAAAAATTACTCCACTCGGAGAGAAAGGAACAACAATGCTACAAAGTGAACTTACAAAAATTACAAGACGATATAATATTCCTAAAGTAGAATATATTTATTCAAATAATGAGATTAAGTCTGTATTAATCAATATTGATGATTTTATAAAGCTAATAGAAACAATTGATATAAATCTTAATGCGGAACTTATGAACTCAATTAAAAAGGGTTTTAAGGATTTTGGGGTCGGAAATATAGAAACTGAAGATGAGGTCTTTGGTGACCTATAAAAGATTTTTCACCAGGGAATTTGTTAAAAAAATTGATGTTCATGACAAAGCATATAGATAATTCTATCAAATAATCAACGACAAAAATAACTAAATGAAAAACAAAATATTTGCCATTATAACTGCTGGTGGAAAAGGTTTGCGGATGAACTCATCTACAAAAAAACAATTTATCCAACTCGCTGGTAAACCAATTTTGATTCATACAATTGAGAAATTTTTTCATACAGGAATTTTTGACAAAATTTTTGTAACTCTTCCAAAAGAGGATAGACAATATGGCGAAAAAGTAATCTTTTCTGATTACAAATTCCCAAAGAATAATTTTATCATTATTGATGGTGGTGATACAAGACAAAAATCTGTGTATAACGCCTTAAAATCTTGTCCACCTTCAACCAAGATAGTTGTAATCCACGATAGTGTGCGCCCGTTTGTAAAGATTCAAGAGATAAAAAAGATCGTTAAATTAGCAGAAGAAAAAGAAGCTGTCGTTCTCGGATACCCGGTAAAAAATACAATTAAGAAAATTAAGCAAAATATAGTTCTGTCTACATTGGATAGAAAACAGTTATGGGAAATTTTTACACCTCAAGCATTCTATTATGACTTAATTTATAAAGCACATAAAAATGCAGAAAGGAAAAAACTTAAAGTAAATGATGATGCTGAATTAATAGAAATTTTTGGAAATGATGTATTTGTCTTAAAAGGTTCATCCCGAAATATTAAGATAACTGATAATTTTGATTTGAAAATTGCAGAAGTGATTTTAAATAATAACAGGAAAGAATAATTTATAGTTTTCAGAGGTAGGTTTATTTTCTTTGAAAATGTAGAAAAAAAGGATCCCTTTATGAGTAGAATAGAATTAGCAAAATATCAGTTTCCCTTTAGCCTTGTTCATATGGCCCAGCTTGGGAACATTGCAAAGATTTTTCTGAAAATTCTGCAAAAAATCCTGAGTTTTCAAATTAGAATTCCTGTTTTTGGACTTGGTTGTGGAGTTCTTGGCTTAGCCTTTGCCAAACAGACCGTTAAAATGGGAAAGATAGCAGCTCATCTTTTAAAAAGTCTTGAATATCGTGGATATGATTCTACTGGAGCTATTATTCAAGATGATAAAGGAAAGATTGTATTTAGGAAAGATGTGGGCTCGCCTTCTGAGCTTGTTAAAACTTTAGGAATAGAAAAACTATCAGGGAAAATATTCTGTGGACAGGTTAGATGGGCAACTTTCGGTTCAGTTAACAAGGAAAATTCTCAGCCTCATGAAGTAAAGTGCAAAAAGCATATCTATGGCGCGCACAATGGGAATATTACCAATACCTGCGCATTAAAACAGTTTCTTATTGATGAAGGACATGATGTTATAAGTAATAATGATGGAGAAATACTGGTTCATACTGTTGAGCAATATTTTGATATGTATATTGAGAAATTTCCAGATAAAAGACATTTAGAATCACAGATTCGCAAAGATTCTATGCGAAAGGCAATAATTGAGGCAAGCAAAAAGTTAGCAGGCTCTTATGCTGCTGTGATAGTTGACCCCGTTACAGAAATTGTTTATGCAATTAAGGCTGGAAGTAGCCTTTATATAGGTGTCGGAGAATATGAAGGTAACAGATTTATCCTTGCATCTTCTGACTTAACTGCAATTTTACATTATACAAAAGTATTAATCAAAATATATGAAAATGAGTTTATTGAATTTTCTCACGACAGATATCAAATATATGCATTAAAAGATATAAAAATACATCAAAAGGATGGAACTTATAAACCTTACAAAGAAGGTGAGAAGATAAATGTTAAACCAAAGCGTAGTAAGTTAAGGGCTGAAGATATTAAGCTTTCACCTCCATTTAAATATTTTTTGGAGAAAGAAATTTACGCTGAAGTAGAAAGTAGTAGGAAGCTTATTCAATTTATAAAAAATGGAAGTGAAGACAGCAAAAAAATTTGTAACATCTTAAAAAATAGTAAGGTATTAAAGAGCTATCAAACAATTTGCAAAAGTATCACCGAAACATCTGACTTTGAAAAACAGGCAAAAATTTTTCAAAATTCCCTTTCTGATAAATCCTTTATAGAAATAAAAAAAGAATGCAAAAAGAAGATTCCAGAATTGTTTGATAAATTTACTGACCCGGATTTTACAAAGATGGATTTTTATTCTGATAATTCAACTGTTTTTTTAGATATAATTGGGAATGAAATAGAAGAGGATTACCTACTTTTAGGGAAAATAATGGATGCCATTGATGAGCAGGGTGAAACTCTAAATTTTCAGAAAAAAATAGATCGTTTTCTTGAAATGATAACTAATGCTTGGGATAAACATTGTAATATTTACGCTGCATCTTGTGGTACTTCCTATCACGCCGCAAAAACCGCTGCCCTGTTTTTTAACGAAATTGCTGGGGTTGAGATAATACCTATTATACCAGGTGATTTCCGCGGCCAATATTCAAAATCATTGCGAGATAAGGATATAATCATTGGCATAAGTCAAAGTGGCGAAACAAAGGATTTGATAGATATTTTTAGCGATGTAGAAAAATTGGGCAAAGATATTTATAGAATTGCTATTGTAAATAATGTAAATTCTACTCTTGGACAGGAGAAATCACAACTCTGTCTGCCTATTAGATGTGGTCCCGAAATGGCAGTTCCTGCAACAAAAAGTTACATCAATCAAATTACTCTTTTATATTATTTAGCAATACGAACCGCTGAAGTTAGACTTAAACATATGAAGGCTAATTCGTATGATAAGAAGGAAATTGAGAAATTAGAGCAACAGATTACTCAACGTTTTGAGACACTTGATTATATTCCAAACATTATACGCGAAACGATTAATACAACCCAAGCTCAGATTGAAAATGTCGCCGAACAAATTTTTCTTGAGCCCAGCATACATATTTTAGCTACAAAATTAAGTCCCGTTGCACAAGAGGGTGCTTTAAAAATCCGTGAAACAGTTTTGAATCATACAGAAGGAAAAGAAGGAGCGGAATTCAAACACGGACCAAATACAATACTGGGAGAAAATACAGTTTTTGGAATATGGAACATAGAATCTTTGATGAAAAAGTATAATAAAGCAATTGAATTTATCTACTCTGAAACCAAAAGCGATGATGTGATAACTGAGGAAGATATTCCAAAAGTGATAACTGCACTTGGTGATTATGTTTTTGATAGAGTTAGACCTTTTAACTTATTACCTCATTCTTTTAAACTCTTTGAACGAACAGTTAAAAAGTTTGATTTCTTTGACTCTTTATACAGAAATTATCCTTTAATTTATATCACTGGCCCTGAAGAGCGAGATGTTAGATTAACAATTTCGCAAATTAATACACATAAAATTCGGGGTGCCAATAGCTTTCTTATTGCCGAAGAAAATGATGACTTACTCCAGAACATTAGTTCAATTCCATCTGCACATCCAGACTATAAATGGGGTTATATTGAACTTCCAAAAACCGGCGATACACTTCTAACTGTCTTCTCAAGCATTGTTGTATTACAACTTTTAGCTTTGAGAATGAGTATAAAAAAGATGAAATATCTTAATAAACTCCATGTGCCCAGACATGGTGTCCATCCCGATGTACCAAAAAATGTGTCAAAATCAATTACTGTGGATTAATTATAATAGCACGCTGAAAAGCGCTGACCCCATTAAATACATAATTTAACGGGACAAGCTAAAGACCCTGACTGACGCCGATTAATAATGTTTATTTATTATAATATAATATCATTTCAGTGTTCATTTGCTTTATCAGTGTTTTTCTGTGTCGAATTAAAGGGAAAAAATGAGAATAGGTTTCGGTTATGATGTTCACCCTTTAGTAAAGGATAGAAAACTAAAATTGGGTGGAGTTGAAATTCCATTTGAGAAGGGACTATTAGGTCATTCAGATGGAGATGCGTTGATACATGCAATTATTGATGCACTTTTAGGCGCAGCATCTCTTTGTGATATTGGCTCTCATTTTCCTGATACAGATTCAAAATATAAAGATATTTCCAGTTTAATTTTATTAGAGGAAACAGGTAAAATTTTGGCTAACAAAAAATTTCATATAATTAATATTGATTCGACAATTGTTCTTGAAAAACCTAAGTTACGGAAATACATTACAGCAATGAAAAGCAATATTGCTGATAAACTTGACATTGAAATAGGACAAATCTCCATCAAAGCCACTAAAGAAGAAGGATTAGGTTTTGTGGGAGAAGGAAAAGGTATAAAGGTTTATGCTGTTGCTCTAATAAAGGAATTTTAAAACTGGTTTGCTGGAACGAGTCCCAATTATAATTGTGACGAACTTTTAGCAAAAATGTAGATAAAATATGATAAAAGCAGATTTAATAATTAAGAATGCAAAGGAACTTCTAACAATTAAATCGGAAGGTCCTAAATTTGGTGTCGAAATGCAAAATCTTGGTATCATTCAAGATGGGGCTGTTGCTGTTCTTGGCGAAAAGATTACTGGAGTGGGAATTACTAAGGAAATATTGAAAGAATATTATTCAGAAAATATTATTTATGCAACTGAAAAAGTGGTTATGCCTGGTTTTGTAGACCCTCATACTCATCCCATATTTGTTAAAACCCGTGAAGATGAGTTTGAAATGAGAATTCTGGGTAAGTCATATAAGGAAATTTCTCGATCTGGTGGTATTCGTGCAAGCATTAATGATGTTCGAAAGGCTTCAAAAGAAGAATTAATCAAATTAGGTCTTAAAAGAATTAATAAGATGATTGAAATGGGTACAACAACCATCGAAGCAAAAAGCGGATATGGTCTTTCCACTGATTCCGAAATGAAAATGTTGGAAGCAATCTCGGAATTAAATGAAATTTCTGAAATGGATATTATTCCCACTTTTTTAGGTGCTCATGAATTTCCTGAGGAATATAAAGATACTCCAGAAAAGTATATAAAGATTTTGATGGAAGAGATGCTTCCTGAGGTATGGAATCGTAAGTTGGCAAAATATTGTGATATTTTTTGTGAGGAGCATGTTTTTAATATTGAGCAATCCAGAAAAATTTTGTTAGAAGCTAAAAAGGTGGGTTTTAAAATTCGTATGCATGCTGATGAGTTAGAACCAATTGGTGGAGCAGAGCTTTCCGCTGAAATTGGAGCAATTTCTGCAGACCATTTAGTTGCTATTTCAGATATTGGCATCACCAAAATGAAGGAAGCAAATGTAATGCCAATTCTTCTTCCTGGGACCACTTTCAGCTTGGGTCTAAAAAAATATGCACCAGCCAGAAAAATGATAGAAGCTGGTTTACCTATTGCTTTAGCAACAGATTTTAATCCTGGTTCTTGTCATTGTGATTCTATGCAAACTATAATTAGTATAGCATGTATAGAAATGCGATTACTTCCTTCAGAAGCTATTGTTGCATCAACAATTAATGCAGCATATTCTCTTGAATTAGGTGATAAAATTGGTTCAATAGAAGTTGGTAAACAAGCGGATATTTTGATAATGGATATTCCTTCATATAAATATTTTCCTTATCATCTTGGGAGTAATTGTGTTGATAAAGTGATAAAAAAAGGGAAATTAATAAAAAATAACGAAAATTGAGATATCCAAAAAGTTAAAAATTTAATATTAATAGTGAGGAAAAATGGTTAACCTTTATAAAAAATATTTTATCCTTATTTTTATATTTAGTTTTATTATTGTAGAATATTCTTTACTCGCTCAAACTATACCTAAAAGGGATGAAGTATATTATAGTGTTTCAGTAGTTGGGAAAGTTTTGAATCCTGGCGTATAT
>DAOVPZ010000024.1 GCA_030628975.1 Candidatus Cloacimonadota bacterium | reverse complement strand
GAATAGAGCCTGCTTATTTCCAATTTATTTATTTTAACTTGATTAGACATAATTATTCCATATTTATTATTCATCCCTTTTTCCAGATTTGCTTTTATTATTTTTTAAAGACACTGACAAGGATGATCTCCCATGTTTTATCCTTGAATAATTCAAGCCTTTTAGAAAATATTTAGCAGGATTTTTTGGATTTCTTTCTTTAGTTGCCTTAATAATTTTTTCTAAAACACCAACTGAATGTTCACGATCAATATCGTTTACTAATCCCTTTTTAATCCCCCATTTAATCAAGGATAAACGGACTTTCTTTCTCCTCTTCCAGTATTCTTCTTTTAGTTTGGCGTTTGACATTTTAATTAGTATTTATAATATTATAAATGAAATTCACCCTTTGCAGTAGCAGTGCTACTGCTACGCCTGTCCGCCGTAATACTATGGAAGGCGGGGAGAACGGGTCTTTGTTTTTTTGCAAAATTTTTTAGTCCATAATTTTAAGTATGCCACAGAGACACAAAGGCACAGAGTTCTTGAATAAATTTTATATTAGAAAAATTAAATTTTCCTCTGTGACTCTGTGGCTAATATTGATATGCTATTATAGTTTTTCTTAAAATTCAATTATCCTTCCTGCCCCACCTTCAATATATTTTTCTGGATATAAAGATTTTAATGCTGCTTGGTGTTGTGTACAATGTGTAGGACAAATTAGTTCTAAGTTTTCGAACATCTCAAATTCACTGAATCCATGCATTCCACCAATAATTGCATACACTTTTCCGAATTGCGACGCTGCATCAAGAATATGTGACATCTTGGGATGTGAACACCCAACAACTAAAACTATGCCTTTTTCTGTTTTAACCCCATTAGAGATATGTTCTCTTTGGGCTTTCAGCCAGACTTCAGAATCTCTAACGGGGTGAACAGCCATAGATTGCTCTATGGAGTCAAGTTCACCAGTAGAAAAAACATTGTCATGAATCTTTAATGGTTCACTTACAGATATTACTTCCTTTGATCCACGAACTCCCCTAAATGAAACAGGGACATAAACCTTAACATTATTGTTTACATTAAGAAAAGCTGATAGACCACCAGTATGGTCAAAATGAGCATGAGAGATAAAGACTTCATCAATAGAAGTGGGGTCTATGTTCAGTTTTTTCATATTATAAAGAAGGATAGAACCATTTGTTCCAGTGTCAAAAAGAATCCTCGGTGTGTTCTCAACTTCTACGAGGCAAGAGAAACCCCAATCAGAACGGATTCCCTTTTTGTAAACTGTGTTATCATAGATTATTGTAATCTTCATCTATTTTCCTATTTAGCTTTATACATAATTCTACATTTAGGAGTCCCCTCTAAAAAGTTATATTTATTTATTATGAAACCGTTAAAACGGTTGAGGTCGATGTGATGTTTTGTTAGCCCCCAACTTAAGTTGGGGGTTATTCGGAAGACAGAAGCTTTAAACCGTTTCAACGGTTTCCCAAATTTTACAAAAATTTTAAAATATTTCATTATTTAGGCTTTTTATAGTGAACTCATTTATATTTTGGCCAGACATGCTCGTGGCAATTGGAAATGTAGAAAGGAAATTTTATGCTTATCCTTGTCATTTTACTATCAACTTTCCCTTCCCAGAAAAGTTCTTTTTCTCTTCTTTCAAAATGATTATCAAGAAAGTCTAAATCCAGGGGTCTTAAGAACCAATCAAAGTCAAACCAATTTCCCTCTTTTGCACCGGTTATATCACAAATAAAAATAATAGATTTTCTTGCTTCATCAAATTCCATATCAGGATTAACAATTTGTCTATTGTATCTTTTCAGGATTTTTTTAAAAACATCAGTCTTTTCAGATTGAAATTTCTCTTTTGATTTTAGAATTTCAGAAAAATCCTCTTCATTCAAAAAAGTTTCTCTTTGATAATGAAGAATTTTCCCTTCTGCTTTTATCTCTATGTAAATTTGCGATTCAGTCATTGGAGAGATTGGTTTTTGAAGTTCTTTTGTTCTCAATGGACTCTTTTCCTTTTGTTTTGCCTGATACTTTGAACTTTTATTACAGCCAACCGTTAACATTTCTAAACCTAACAATCCAATTACTAACGAATAATAAAGAAATTTTTTACTCATACGATTACCTCCATATCAGACATTCTTTGTAAAGTACAAAATGTTTAATTTTTGGACTTTTAATGAACTTATGTTCATAAATTAATCTTATAATTTAACCTGTCAAATAAAAAGTTAGTTCAAAATTTTTTTTAGTCACCGCTTATAATAATTTAATAATATCTTATCAATAACATTCGTGTAATTTTTGGCATCCCGATGTATCGGGATTATTCTGTCTGGAAACCTTTTTATAAAGACTATTTATCCGAAGGATCTGCCTCTGGCATGAAATGACTAATTACAAATTTCTAATTTCTAATAAAATCTCAAATGTCAAATTTACCACATTAGATAATTTTACTACTTGAAATAGTAAAGAATCGAACAAGATGAATATCTAATGGGGTGAACAAATATCAAAAAATTGATCCCGAAGAATCTCCACCAGTTCCGAGATGAAGTATCGACAAATCAGGACTGGTAGATGATTAGACATTTGGGCTTTGTCATTTTATTTGACATTAGAAATTAGGATTTTGGAATTCTTGGCTTTATCATTGCCTAATATTTTCCTTTTGGGTTCTGGCTTGTCCAGATTAGGTATATAAAATCATACACAAAATATCGATAGGATAAATGCAACAAATAATGATATTGCTACTGGCAAAATCGTTCTTTTAAAAAAGTCTTTTAATGTTGAACCGAAGAATTCAATAGAAACAGATACACAAGGATGCACTGGTGAGATAATATATCCCATAAATATAGAGAAGAACATAACTGCAAAAACTAAATATGTAATTGCTTCAACTCCAAACTTTGAATAATAAATTGGCAATAGAATAGCAAATGGCATCTGAACCCTGCCCGTCACAAAACCCAGGAATGCAGCAATCACTACTACTAAAAAACTTTTGCAAAAAACTATATCAGCAATCACTTTTGAAATATTTGAAGCTTTAAACATATTCAAAAAAAGAAACATCCCGATAATTATAAGAAAAAATTTCCAAGGCTTCATCTTTAATGAAATAGGTTTTATTCTTTTCCAATTTAATTTCCCAAAGCAAAATGCAAGAATAAGGCTGGTCAAAACACCAATCGAAAGAGGTATCTCTTGAATAATGTTCTTAAATAAACTCATTAAAATTAAATGAATAATTGGAGCAGAGAGAATTATTGCAACTGGAATAAAAATTTTCTTTCGTATAATATTATCACTTGTTTTCAGATTGCCGTGTATTCCTCTAAGCAAAAAAATATAACCTAAAATAATCATCATGATAAAACCAGGAATAATATATAGCATAGCAACATAGAGACTCAGATTAGCCATTTTACTTGTAACCAGCAAAGCTCCAAGTGGGTATATTAATACAAGGACATGTCTGAACCAAACATTTATCGCTGTGTATTTATCGTCAGAAATGTCTAAACCAGCTCGGAGAACAAGTGGGGCTGAAAGAAGTGCACCACATGGCATTGGTAGCATCCCAAGAAAAGCAGGACCGAATGCAAGGAACGATTTTCTTTTCATTTTAAGATTATTAACAAGGTCGTCCATAAGCCCGGAAACTTCTAATGCTCCACCAATAAGTGGAATCAAACCAACAGCAAGAGCAAGCAATAGAATTGATGGGTCTGTTAAGGTGTTCTGGATTTCAATCAATACCTCCCTAAAACTAAGATTGAATATTCCTAGCACAAGAGCACCAGTAATAAATCCCACCCAGAGATTCTTCCGAGCAATAATTATCATCAGAGCTAAAGATACGAGAAAGCTAAGCCAGATTATTAAATTCATTTTTTATACTTTGTAAATTGTAAACCTAATAAGATACCATAAAAAGAGGACTCGTTATTATAATTTCCAAAAAAATGAATACAAATAGCTAAGGGTCCATTAAATCTATTAAACAATTGAAAACTGAATGGAATTCCAAATGTTTCTATTTTAATCTTTTCATATTCAAAATTATCTAACAATCTTCCTAATTTCTGACCATTTACTCTACTGATACCAATTGAAACATTCATCATGAGAATATCTTCATATAAATTCCATATCTTTCCATAAAGTAATCCCAGTTCATCAATATACTCCCTATTTTCCGATTGAGATGGATTTACAGGAAGTGTATAATGTATTCTATCGTTTCGAATATATCGCAATGAATAAATATTATTTTTCTTCAAAAACGCAATGAAACCTCCAAACGAAAAACCCATGTGATCTTTGATTTCTGAAAAACCAACCCCACCATTAAGTAAAAATACAGGTTTTTCTACATTATCCTTAGAACTATTAGCCCAAAGGGAGAGAGCAAGTGAAAATGAAGTTATTATAAAAACGAGAATAATTAAAACTTCTTTTCCTATTTTCATTTTAGAGTTTAACTTTCCCTTATTTTTATTTTGAAGAAAATCCCTCTTTCCAAATTCTGACTTTCAACTTTTTTTCTCTCC
The DNA here is from genome assembly GCA_030628975.1 of Candidatus Cloacimonadota bacterium. GTDB lineage: Bacteria > Cloacimonadota > Cloacimonadia > JGIOTU-2 > JGIOTU-2 > JAGMCF01. The sequence goes on along the minus strand of DAOVPZ010000024.1, from coordinate 6,378 downwards.
AGAAGCGATTGCAAATACTTATTTGTCTCATTGATATGTATTCCAAGTGTTTCTGATAAATCCTCAGCTGTGCAGGGTCTTCTTCTAATAGTAGCTATTATCCTTTCTTCTATATTATAGTCAAAACTGGCAATTTTCTCCCTTGATTCAAAATTCGCAATGATTTCAACTGGCAAACCCTTAAAATATGAAATAACTTTCTTTAGGGAAATGTTGTTAATTGGCTTTACCCAGCTTTCTGTTCCAGGTCTATCAAGAGAGTTAATCTGAACATGATCAGGATCGATTCTTATAATGGTATCTCTTAATAATTTTAACTCTTCTTCGGTATCATTAATACCTGGTGCTATGAATACTTCCAACCAAACTTTTCCCTTAAATATTTTGCGAAATTCTATTAATCCAGAAATAATTGTCTGAATCTCCAATCCTCTGTGTGCTCTATTTATCTGCTTGAATATTGTGCCAGAAACTGCATCCAGAGAAGGCATAATCAAATCAGCCTTAATAATTTCATCCCTTACTTCTTTTTGATACAAAAGGGACCCATTTGTAAGAATTGCTATTTTGTATTGTGGATAGTTTTCTTTTAAAAAGTTAATTATTTTCCCAATACCTATATTTAAAGTCGGTTCACCAGAACCTGAAAATGTTAGATAATCCAATTTTGGATTTCTATCAAGATAGTCTTTCAATTCAGCAATTATATCTTTTCCCGGAATATACTCTTTTCTATCTGTAGTAAGATTAGTAGTAGCTCCACATTCACAATAAACACAATTATATGTGCAGGTTTTAAATGGAATTGGATCAATTCCCAGTGATATTCCTAATCTGCGGGAAGGAACTGGACCAAATATATGTTTGTATTTCATTAGAAGCAGCAACAGGATAAACCTGTTGCTACCCACATATTGGGTAGATTCGGGTTTTCATCCTTCGCAGTAGCACTGCTACGGAGAATGGATACCCCGAATTGAAATAAAGAAAGGAGATTTTCAGGTGAAAAATTAAAAATTTTAAGGCATTCCAAAATACGTTTTAATTTTACATTTTTCATTTTCAGTTTCTAATTTTATAGTAAGGGTGTGCACCCATCCTTGTTATTCTATTCTAAGCGCTTTTATGTAGTTAACTCAAGTCAAGTTTACTAACGGCACATCTGGCTTACTGCTTATTGCTGCTACCTCCCGGTTCTGACAAGGTTCACAGAGTCTGATTGCGTTAGACTTAACTATCACCATCACTTGCATAAAAGTAACTCAGCTATCAAATTCCGCAGATAGGAATTCAGTCCTGCTATAGCGGATTGCAGGTTACAGGACACCGCTAACTTCCCACTTAGCACACCCTAAATTAAATTCGGAATGCGAAGTTTTAAATTCGGAATGATAAACAAAAAATTATTGCCAATAAAAAAAATTTTTGGAAATTTATCGGTCATTACTTAAACTTTTTCCAGAAGAAATAAATATAGCTAATAATTCGTTGGCTTCTTTGCTTAATTTGCTAATATTTTTTATGATATTACTTTCGTCCAAAATACTTCCCAATATTTCAAGCCAATAAACTGTTTCACTTGCTTCTTTCTCACAGATTGATATTTTTACTTTAAACTCTGCTTTACTTATAGCACGATTTGCTTCCCTATAATTAGCACCAATTGAAGTTCCTGATTTTACAACTTGATATCTAATAATTTTTAATTCAGGTGAATTCCCGATTTTCGATATAGTTTTTATTAAATCTATAGAAAATTTTTGAGTTCTTTTTTCCAATTCAATAGCAAATCTCTTCATTCTGGATTAAGCCTTCTGAATTCCACCTTATAAATTCTTTTTTTTACATTTCGGATTTTGCCTTCTGCATTCCGCCTTTTCTTATTAAAAGCTGTTCGAAAATGGAAAGTATATTATATGAGAGCCAATAGAGTACTAAACCAGCAGGAAGAGATTTAAAAATAAATACTAAAAATATTGGCATGCCATACATCATCATCTTTTGAGTTTTTATTTGTGCAAGCTGTTTTTCATCCATATTTGGACTCGGTTTGGGAGACATCAGCTTCTGCTGTAAAAACATACTTATTCCCATAATAATTGGTAGAATATAATATTGGTCAGGTATTGATAAATCTTTAATCCAGAGAATAAAATTTGCATGCCTTAGAGCAATGGTAGATTGCAAAACAGGATATAAAGCAAAGAAAACTGGCATCTGCAAAAGAAGTGGCAAACATCCACCCAATGGGCTTACGCCATGTTCCTTATAAAGAGCCATTATTTCTTTCTGAGCTTTCTGGGGATTATTTTTATACTTAGCTTGAATCCCTTTAATTAATGGCTGTACTTGCTGCATCTTCTGTGTGGATTGAGTACTTTTATGAGTTAAAGGAGAAAATAATAATTTCAGGACTATTGATAATATTATAATAGCAAATCCATAATTTGGAACAAGTTTATACAAAAACTTCAGTAATTTTAGAATCAATTTACTAATTGGTTTTAACATCCCAAAACTTATAGACTTTTCTAAACCAATAGCTTTTAAATTATCATAATCAACAGGACCAAAATAAAATTTAAAGTCATGATCAATTTTTATTCGTGATACCTCTATTCTTGAAATCTGCTGTAATGAGTTATTATCAGTATAAATTGAAATTTCTCTTAATTTTACCCGACGGTCAGGAATTGCGGCAATCATAAAATATTTAGATTTTACAACAGTCCAATCAACATTTCCATATAATAATTCGCCTTTAATAGCCTTTTTAAATCCAACCTTAGAAATTTTGTTATCAATCTGAGATACTGTTTGTATATAACTTATGAAACGTTTATCTCCTTTCTGGTCAAAAAATACTCCTGAATCCATTCCTAAATTATAGGATTCAATCACACCAAAATCTTCAATCATTAGATTCATACTAAGCTGATAATCATTGTGAAGTTGAAATGATTTCTGAACTATCTTCATGCCTTCGGCTTCAATATAAAATTCAACTATATTATTTCTCTGGGTATATGCTAAATTATGTTTTCCCAGATTAACACTATCTGACTCTGTTATAAAGTAAATATTTAATAATCCTTTTTCTGACAAAAGTAATTCAACAGGTGTCATCTTATCATCTTTCATTATATTTTTTAATATAATCTGCTTGATATTTCCACCTCTATTAGTAAAAATAATTTTTACTACATCATTTTCTAATACTATATTATCATTAATATATATTTCCTGAAAATCCTCTTTATCCCCAAGAGGAATGATTGGTTCTTTTGGTTCCAACTCTTTATCTGTAATAGTTTCAGATACAACTTCTTTCTTTTGTTGAATAACAATTTGTTCTTGTTGAGGTTTCTTCCATAGTAATTTATTGCTAATAATAAATACAATAAAAATCAGTAATAAAGCAAGTATTGTTCTTTTATCCATATCTTTTATCCATTAAGGTAATGGATCAATTCCTCCTTTACAATAAGGATTACATCGTAATATTCGCCAAGCTGATAAATATAAGCCCTTAAAAATGCCAAATTTCTCAAATGCCAATTTAGAATAAGCAGAACAAGAAGGCACAAATCTACATGTATCCCGAAACATTGGTGAAATATATTTCTGATATATACCAATAACTTTGATTAATGATTTACACATATTCTTTTCTAATCTTTTCAATACCATTTTTTATATCTTTCAAAATATTATCACGACCATATTCAAAAATTCCTGGTTTTGTTACTATCAAGTAATTAATGTTGAATGGTATGAAATTTTCTATCCTGCGAAAATATTCTTTTATCCATCTGCGGATTTTATTTCTTTTAACTGCATTGCCAATTTTTTTTGATGTAATAACTGCAAGTCCAAAATCTGTCTTATCATAATCATTATTTTTAACCACAACAAGACTAAAAAATCTTTTATTATACCTTTTACCATCTTCTTTGAACTGCTTGAATTGACGATTTTTTCTTATACTTTTCACAATATATAAATTAACTAATTCACCAGTTCACTAATTCACCAGTTCACTAATTCACCAGTTCACTAATTCACCAGTTCACTAATTCACCAGTTTACTAATTCACCAGTTCACTAATTTACCAGTTTACTAATTCACCAGTTCACTAATTTACCAGTTCACTAATTTACCAGTTCACTAATTCACCAGTTCACTAATTCACCAGTTCACTAAATAGAAATCCTTTTTCTTCTTTTAGCTCTTCTACGATTTATGATTTTTCTGCCACTTTTTGATCTCATTCTTTTTCTGAAACCGTGTGTTCTTTTTCTGCTTTTATTATGTGGCTGATATGTTCTTTTCACAACAAATCCTCCTGAAAATTAAAATTTAGAATCCAGATGAGATATTTTTAGTGTCAAGATTTTTGTTTTTTATTGACATTCCTAAATAAATATTTCCTGTTTTGGTTAAATATTTTTATGATTAATTTCTAATCAATGTGAATAACTGATAATTACCATTGATGTTTTTAATTCTAACTTGCTTTATAGGTGTAAAGTATAAATATGTATAAAATGTTGATAAGATGTGGATAATAATTGTTGTGTCAAAACTACCTTGCTTTATTTCATTAAGTTACAAATCCTAAAATAGTGAATATATGGTAATATCAAATAGTCTTTGGAAAAGAATTTTACCTGAAATTAAAAAGCAAGTAGATTCTCAAACTTTTAATACTTGGTTTGAAAAAGCAGAAGAATTTAGCTTAGTAAATAATACTCTTACAATAAAAGCTCCAACAAAATTTTTTGCAGACTGGCTCGATCAACATTATAAATCTATTTTAGAAGAAATTGCTTATAATCTCACTGCACAAAACATTGATATCAACTTCATAGGTTCATCAAATAATACAAAAAAAACTACTTTAAAAAGAACTATAGATTATACAAAGGAATCTGGGCTGAATCCAAGATATACTTTTGAGCGTTTTGTGGTTGGAGATAATAATAATTTTGCTTATTCTGCTGCTCAAGCTGTTGCTGATAAACCAGGAAAAATATACAATCCTCTTTTTATATATGGAGGTGTCGGTCTGGGTAAAACTCATCTTATGCAAGCAATTGGAAACTTTTTAATTAATAATAATAAAGGAAATAGAAATATTTTATACAATGCTTCTCAGGATTTTATCAATGAAATGATATCTGCTATCCAAACAAATACAATTATCAATTTCAGAAAAAGATTTCGCAATTTTGATGTTTTAATGATTGATGATATTCATTTTTTTTCTGGGAAAGAAGGAAGTCAGGAAGAATTCTTTCATACTTTCAATACTCTTTATAATGCAAAAAAACAACTCATCCTAACAAGTGATCGTCCTCCAAAAGAAATCCCGGATTTGCAAGAACGATTGATTTCTCGCTTTGAATGGGGACTTCTTGCTGATATAAAAAGACCAAATTTTGAAACTCGTGTAGCTATTTTACGACAAAAATGTATAGAAGAAGATGTTACTCTGAATAATGAAGTTATTGATTATATTGCAAATACTTTTGATGATAATGTAAGACAACTTGAAGGTTCTCTTATAAAAATTTTAGCCTATACCTCATATAAAAAAATCAAACCTCATAAAATCAAAATTGATGAGGTAAAAGAAATTCTTACTGATCTGATAGCAAGCAGAAAAAAACCAATTACTTTAGATATTATTCAAGAAGAGGTAGCAAAATATTTTGAAATTGGCAAAAATCAGATAAAAGAACCAACCCGAAAAAAAGAAATTGCCTTCCCCCGCCAGATTGCGATGTATCTTTCTACTAAACTTATACCTCATACTTCACTTCTTGAAATTGCAAATCATTACAATAAAAAAGATCATACAACAATAATCCACGCAAAAAAAATCATATCAAACAAGATAGTCAATGATCCAAACCTGAAATCAAAAATCAATGAAATAATTCAGAATATAAATGTATAAAAATATTTCTATAGTTCTCTTATATCCTCCAACAATACTTTTTATGAACTTATCCACAAATCTGTTCACATAATATGTTAATTTCTGTGAATAATTAACAATCCGCCAGACGGCGGATGAAAAAATAATTATTCAATGTGTATAAAAAAGAAATATCAACAAAAATATCCACATAAGAAAATGAATAATCTACCCAGTATTAATGGATTTTCAGTAATTTTCCACATTTCCACAGCGTATATTATATATATATATAATATATTAATTAAATAATATTAATAAAGGAAAATATGAATAAAGCAAAAATCATCTCTCTCACAATTTTATTATCAATGTTTATATTATCCTGTTCTAAAAAGAGCAATTTTATTGGATTTGAAGAAGATATCGAAGACAAAATAATAACTGATACGCT
>DAOVPZ010000108.1 GCA_030628975.1 Candidatus Cloacimonadota bacterium | reverse complement strand
ACTAAACATAAAAATCTGAATATCCAATATCCATTTATCACGGCGTCTTGTCGGGGCGTAACAGAGTGAAGACTGAAGTGTAGCGAAGACTGAGATTCGGAAAGTTCTGAAAACATAGATGAAAGAAAATTCGTAATTAATTTCCCCACCCTTCTTCATGATATAAAGATTGGACTTCATCAGACTCTAAAGCTATTTTATAATCGTTATTTATTATTTTACAACTCCATAAATTCTTCAACACTTAAACCAATTTCTCGAATTATTGCTCTAATTGTCCCTTTGCGAATTTTCTTACCTCTGTAATGAGGAACTGGAATAACTATACCATCAATGTCACGAACCCATAATTCATGAGAACCTTTACCCTGTCGATAGAAACGAAACCCAAATTTGCTTAATCTTTTTTTTACTTCCGGATAGCTTAATTCTCTTAATTTTGACATTATTATATACCTACCGGAACAGCTAATGTCATTCGGGTTTGTGGTGTAAATTCGATTTTATTAAAACCTACTTGCTCGTGTCTCTCTAACCGGTAAGCAAGAATCATTTTTACGACATCCACACAATTAAAAATTGCTTCTTCTATCGTATCACCTTCTGCAAAAGCCCCCTGTATTCCGGGAACAGAGACTAAATAACCATCTTCATCAGGTTCTACTATCATAGAAAGCATAATAGCTGACTTTTTTTTCATGATAAGCTCCTTATTTGTAATTTTACATTTTTAATTTTAATTATTCCCCCCACCCACCTTCATAATACAGTGCCTGAATTTCTGCTTCGGTTAATGCTCGGTTGTAAATGCGGATGTCGTCTATATAACCTTTGAAATATTTCCAATTTGTAGAAGATGAATAAGCTCGTCTACCAATGTTTAAATCCCAAGTGCTTATCTGAGCTCCATTTGATGTGTATGTATCATAATTTTCGAGATTTTCATTAATATATAGTTTTAGTTCATAATTATTCCACGCAAAAGAAAGAAGATGCCAAGTATCATTGTAAAGGTAATCTGGAGTAGTATAAATCGAATAAACATAAAAAGAATTTACACCATCCCCGATTCCACCCGCAAATGGAGTACTATGACCAATCATTAAGTCATATGAAAGCATTCCTGTGGAATGGTACATCTTGTTAACAAGACCAACTCCTTGCCAAGGAGGAGTAAAAGTCGAAGGTATATTGACCCATCCCATAATAGTACCCTCTGTTGTGATATCCAAATAGTCTGTATCTGGCACTAAAATATAATCATTCACCCCATCAAAACTATAAGCTCTATTCTCATTTCCAAATCTATCAGTTGTTGGTGTAGCATCATGATTTTCTCCATCATTCTCATTCCCACTCTCATCATTTGCATTTCCATTAAATGGATAATAAGCAACCAATCCTTCTGTTGGTAGGCTTTGTTCCATAGCGATACTTACATTTTCATTTCCCCCGTTGGATGTAACAATAACGCTTCCATAATAATTTCCAACATCCAAACCAGTTCTGTCAACTGTAACATAGATTGTTTGATTTCCATTTCCTGAATTTGGATTTGCTTCAATCCAGTCCTGGCTAACCGCGGTTTCCCATTCCAAATCACCACTTCCTTCATTGCTTATTTCAAAAGTTAATGAATCTTCATAACTACCAAAATCAAGGGATGTTGGATTTACAGATAAAATTTGTACATCTAAAACTTCCATAGAAACACTTATGTTCTCGTTTCCACCATTTGATGTGATATTGATTGAACCAGTATATGTATCGTCAGACATTCCACTTCTATCTACAACAACAGAAACCTCGTCAATTTCAGTATTAGTTGTTCCATTTATGGGACTGCAAGTAATCCATGGTCTGTCATCAGCAACATTCCAATTAAGCGTTCCTGTTCCTGTATTCTGGATGGTGACTATTATTTCTGTTTCAGAAGATCCAAAATCCAAACTGTAAGGAAATACTGTAAGAAATGGCTCATCAGGAGATGGTACCGTAACCAATATCTCAAGATTCACACTATTTGCATTTGATGTAATAGTTAGTGTTGCATAATGATTACCATCTGGTAAGCCATCTCTATCAACTGTAACAGTAACTGCACTTGTACCAGTTGATATTGTCCCTGATGAAGGAAATACTGTAACCCAGTTTTCATCTGGAACAATAGACCAGTTCAAATCACCATATCCTGAATTTGATATAACGAAAATTTCTGTTGTGCTTTGTGTTCCAAAATTAAGATTATTAGTATTCACTTCTAATACAGGTCCTTGAACTTGCATTGAAATTAAAATAGTTGCATTTCCACCATTTGAAACAATAGTAATTGATTCAAGATAATTTCCTGGATTTAATCCTGAACGATCTACAAGAGCAGCAACAGAAGAAGATTGATTTGTTACAGTTCCTGAAGTTGGGTTTATTACAAGCCACGGAATCTGTTCTGTGATACTCCAATTTAAAGAACCATTGCCTGTGTTGGTAATCGTAAAACTTAATGAAGTCAAAGTTTCACCGAAATCAAGAGCAGGAACAGAAACTTCTAAATCAGGGACAATGGGTGTCAATAAAACATCTCCATTTACTGTTTCACCAACTTTGACAGTTACACTTTTGTTATTATCTTGATAGCCATCTTTTATGAAATAAAGATCATAAGTTTGTGGATCAAGTTTTTCAAATGAGTATTGTCCTTGCGAATTGGTAACAGTAGAAGCAATATCTGGAATAGAAACATTTACTCCGCTAATTAAGTAATTTGTCTCTGCATTTTTTACAATGCCATTAATATTGCCTGTTGTCTCAGGGTCACTACTTTTTGTGCAAGAAAATATTACTATTGTAACAAAAAGCATTAATATGATAACTAATCTTTTCTTCATAATGAACCCTCCAGTTTTTCAATCTTTTTTATTGATTCTTAAATCATATTCTTTCACTTTTCTTGATAAATCAAGTTTAGAAATATAAATGTTTCTTCTCATATAAGGATAGCAATTATTAACAATATTATTTTACTTGTATGTAGTTTCACTTTTTCGCTTAATTCTGTATATTATAACTATTTTAGACTTATCATCAATTTTATAAAGAATACGATAATTGCCAACTCTGATTCTATAACCTTCTTTATCTGTAAGTTTTAAACACCCTTTTGGTCTTGGATTATTACCAAGAGTAAAAATAGTTTGATCAATTTTCTGCATATCAGATTTTGGTATTTTTCTTGTTTCTTTATCTACCTTAGTTTCAATAATAATCTGATAGTTCAAATCCTACCTTCTTTCCTCAGTTTTTCACGAAATTCTTCATAAGTTACAAAACCTTCAACTTCCTGTTCAGCTTGTAAGAGGTCCTTTGCATCTTCAATGTCCTCAATGTAACTCAATAAATCATTATAATCTTTAATATCTATTATAATAGCACTTTTTTTACCATTATCATCAATTATATATTGATGTTTTAATTCGTGTATCATAATTGCTCCTTTCAATATTTGCATTCTTTACCATCCGTCAGCTTGAGGTGTGGTAACGATGGATAATTTTAACATCCTACCAATTCAGAGCCAAATTAAAATTAACATTCTTGTTTTTATCAATATTTATAAAGAATTGAACTTTATTGTCAATTAAAGCATATTGTTTTGGTCCTTTAGATAAGGTGGCATCAAAAATATTATAGATATACAGAATACCAGCAGCAATTCCCGTTGTTATTGCGATGGCTTCAGCTGTATCAGACCAATCCATATAATCTTTCCTCACAGAAATATCGCTTGTAGATTTTGCCTTATCGTTATAATAAATACTTAGATAATTTGATAAAAGAGCTGTTGTTATCAGAATTGTTTCAGAACTTAAAAATATATATCCTTTTTTTGTTTGTTTCTTATAAAATTGTCCCCAGCCTGGAATAAGTGCTGATCGCCATACATAAGAAAATTTGGTGGGAGGTTTCTTGCTAATCTCAATCTTAGCTTTTGGTATACGAACAAGGATATACCACTCATATTTAATTTTATTATTTTCTTCTAATTTACAATAATAACTTTCTTCTTCTGCTAATCCATAAAGTTCTGCAGGTAATACTTTTGTCTGGATTTCTTCACTAAAAAAATCTTCATATTGGTAATCTTCTTCTATTTGTTTATAATCAGTAATTGCTGTAACCTCTACTCCTTTCTTTTCCCCAATTCTTTTAATTGCATCATTAATGGCAATATTCTTGGCTTCTTTATAGGATGTAGAACTTACACCAAAACCAGAAAAATAATCGTATTTGAAACCTTTGGGAACTTCTTTTATCCATTCAGGTTTATGAGAAGCTGATTTTTCTAAAATTATGACTTTTCCATATAATAAATTATAAGATAATAATAATAAAATTATAATGAATTTTTTCATTAGATTTTGTGTCATTTTGTGTGTTTTTGTGGCTTATAATAAACTAAACCACATTCTCTCTTGGTTTAAATCCTTTACCCAAAACCTGATGCACAGCCTGAATAATAACAAATGCATCAGAATCAATATCTTTAACAATATCTCTTAATTTTGCTACTTCTCTTCTT
>DAOVPZ010000015.1 GCA_030628975.1 Candidatus Cloacimonadota bacterium | reverse complement strand
CGATACATCGGGATTAACGAAGGAGGATCATTTTTTTGGTTATGGATTTATTGGCTGCAATCAATTTATAGAGATAGATTCCATTAGAAACTGGTTTGCCACTTTCATCTGTTCCTTCCCATTCAACTGATGATTGGTGATTGGTTATTAGAAATTGCTTTATCAATTGTCCTTTTACATTATAGATTTCTATCTTTGATAATCTGTGTAAATCTGTGGCTGAAAAAGAAATCGTGGTTGATGAAGTCACTGGATTAGGATAATTCTGATAAAGAGAAAAGGAGGTTACAGAACTTGGATAATCGTCTACAGATAGCTCCACTATATCTTCCCATGTTGTAGCTATTCTTATTCCATCAACCAACATATTTTGGTTGGATGAATATTGACGAAGGGCTACTGTGCCAAGATTCGCTGCATCATATAAATCCGTTAAAGGACCTAAAGTTGGAGTTCCGGGCTCAGAACTTGGTAATGTAGGACTCTCAAATACAAAAAGACTTACCTCGTCATCATCGTCACCCCCAAAAAATTCATATTTTTCAACAATCAAATAAGTAACATCTTTCAGATAAACGAAATCTGTATATTCATCAGCGGTGCTACTTTTTTTACTCAAACCAAATGCTATATTATCTGTACCTTCTTCTTCTTTAACAAAGATTCTGGCTTTAAAGTAGTATCCCATATCTGTTTCACCTAAGTGAAAGAAATAAACCTTATCATAGCCATTAAAAGGTGCTGCATGTACATTCACTAAGAACGAGGCATAAACAGCTCCGGAAGATTGCTCTGAGAAATTTCTGCTAACATCCTCTCCAGTATTATCAAGTAAAGCTGCATTGCCAATTCCTGAAGAAGGGTAACCGGAATAAGTTAAACCTCCTGATGAAACTGTAATAGGATTAGTTCCTCCACCACTGTGTGCAATCCAACCATGATCAGTTAGATTATCTCCAGCGGGATAGTCAAAATTTTCATCAAATACTAGCTCACCCCATGCTGTAGTGCTCATCGCCAGTGTAAAGAACACCACAATCAAAAGAATAATAAGTTTTTTCATCATTTCTCCTTCGTCCCGATATAATCGGGACAATTGATTTGAATTGGTTAACATCTTATCCCTCAAAGAGGGATTTATTGCCCCAATAAATCCTCCTTAATGAGGATAGGTCGGGGACTGCCTTTCTATTATGAAAGTAATCACGAGACTACCTCTCCAATAGAATTTCCATCTCATCCGCATCTGGCTAACTATTTATTCAGAATTTATAAGAATTATTATATATCATTTATAAATAATTATAAATTAACTGTCAATAGTTTATTAAAATTTTTTGAAAAGTAACAGATAGTAATTTATACATTGCTACATCTTTTAGTAAACCTTGTTAGTTGTTTACTAACTCACAGGATAAAATTATCTCGCTGAGATTAAACTGAGTAATAATATTACATAGGTAGACTCATTAATTATTAGAAACCACTCTTTGACTTCTTTAAGTAGTACCTTGTGTAATAAAGTATTACACGGAGTAAACCCTATTATATATATGATAAAAGGTGTCAATAACAATCAACTCAAAATTAATATGCCCTGCTAATAAATTCTTGCTTTGCTCAATTAATAAGATAATTTCTTGTATTTCCTTATTTGAAAGTTGTCTTATTTGATTAAAATTTTGTAGTTTTTCTTTCTGGTCAATATTAACAATTCTACTCGGGTTTGAGCTTAGATATAATAAATCTCCAAACCAAAGTATCAGGAAGTCAAAAATATCTCTTAATAACTCTTCATTTCGGTTTTGAACAAAATTATCAGAAAAATTATGAATTCCTTCAAAATCTTTATTCATAATAAAATCTACAAAATCCAAAGCCATTTCTCGTGTTTCAATCTGTTGTTCTTTGGACATAAGAATTGCTTTTGCCATATCACCATTTGAGATTCTGGAAATAATTTTTGCTTGAGCTTCATCAACATTGTATCCTTCTATTAAATGCTTTTCAATGACCTCCGGAGCAATTGAATTAAATCTAACTTTCTGGCATCTTGAAATAATAGTTGGTAATAGAGATGAAAATTTAGTTGTGGTTAAGATAATAATTGCATAATAAGGTGGTTCTTCTAATGTTTTCAGAAAAGCGTTTGCCGCTTGTCTGGTCATTTCATCTGCTTCAGCAATAATAATTATATGATTTTTACCTTCAGCTGGTTTAAAAAGTATTTTCCTTTCTAATCTTCTTATTGTATCAATTTGTATAGAAGTGGCTTTAGAAAATTTATAGCGATTAAAAGGTGTGGATTTTAGCTGCTTAATAAAGTTCTGGACTTGAGCCTGTTCGTTTTCTTTTTTATATTCCCCTTCATAAGTTACATCAAATTTGGGAGTTGGGAAAACAAAATCAATATCAGGATGTGTGAGGTGATCAATCTTTATACAGGATGAACATTTATCGCAACCATCATAATCATTTTGGTTCGGACAATTTACAGCTTTTGCAAATTCAAAAGCAGTTGTTAATTTCCCTACACCTCTCGGTCCATAGAAAAGATAACTTTGCGCTTCTTTTCCAGCAGAGATGAGTTGCTTTAGACTATTGATAGCTTTTTTCTGGTCTTTTATATTACTAAACATTTTTAAGTAAAATTTTAGAATCCCACATCAAAAAGATATTCTGATTGTTTTTATACACTTTTTAGAGTTACTCTCCTTTGGACTATCAGTCATTTTATCAACTTTATTTTGTTAATGATTTAATCCAAAAATCAGACTCCATGTCATTCCCACGAAAGTGGGAATCCAGTTTTTAGAAACAGTCTTCAACAAAATCTTTCCATATTTTATAAATTAACACCTTAATATAATTTTGTAAGAGTTCTAAATAATTTTAGAATATCCCCAATTTAGGCACAAAATGTAAAAGTCCGCCACCAATTATTAATAAAATTAATATTACTAATAAAAACCTATTTATTCTTTGAGATGACAATAATTTCTTTTCAATATTAGAGATTTTATTCATAAAATCATCTTTGATATTTCTTTCAATAGTATCAAATCTACTAAAAATATTTTGAATGCTTGTAGATATACCACTTAATGTTAAATCCATTTTTTCGAATTTTGCAGGGAAATTAATTTTCTTTATCTCATTTAAAAGGTTATTTGATGCTTTGATTAAATTCTGAGAAGATTTATTTAACTCATTTGATTCTTTTATTGTTATGTCTGTAGATTTCTGTGTAAGACCAATCAGTTCTTTAGAATCTTTTAATAATGACTTTGAAGCTTCTGTTATCTTTTTAAACTCAACCTCAAACAATGATTTAGAATCTTTTAATATCTTATCATTTGCATTTTTTGCAACTTCAATCAACTCTGCAGCTGTTTTAATTTTCTCTAACTCTTCTTGTAATTCAATTAGGATTTTATTTATTTCACTTGTTTCGGGCATTATAAAACTCCTTTTACTATTTTTTTATTAAATGTTTTGAACCAATTCTTATGTTCATTAAGCAATATGGGGTTTAAATATCCTTCCATACTTTTATCAAATTTTATTATGTAAACATAAAACTTTGAAAAGTTTTTCATATATTCATTCCTACTCCAATTTTTTTGCTCTTTTAACAAATCCCATGCTTTTGCAAAATCCAGTTTAGTTTGTTCAATATTTATATCAAGCAAAAACCTGCTATAAGAACGAAGTAAAATTAAAATAGGGCTATCGGGATTATCATCCAAAAGTCTTCTACAAGCACCTTCTAAGTGTTTTAAAGAATCAACATCTTTAGCTTCTGAGATAAAATACCAAACAGTTTCAATTTTGTTTTCTTTAAATGAACTTGATAACTCAGGTAGATATTTTGAGTCGAAATAGGTATTGATCTGAGATTTAAAATAATCTAGATTATCGAAACCATTAACAATGGCATCTTCCATTGTATCAATAGCATTTTTTCTTTTTTTGGCTATGGTTTCATATACATAATCTATAAGATAGTTACAACATTTCTGTAAAATAGTATTTCCTTCAGTATTTAAAATATCTTGTTTAACTTTATTTATTTCATCTTTAATCGCATATTTTGCTTTATACTTCTTGATGTTTTCAATATATTCTTCATCTGTTTTTTTAGAAATTTTAGCAGTTATAATTTTGTACTTGTAGTCGACTTCATAATCATCAATTACTCCAATGATTGATAATCTATAAACAGCTTTAAAAGTATCATTTTTATCTCGAATACTTTTATATTTTTGATCAATAATTGTTAATTGTTCTGGAGAGAATCTTAATTCTTTATTAGTTTTATTATAATATACTCTTTCTAAATTTTGCTTAAAATCGTCAAATTTAAAAGCATATCCATTTGCTTCAGATACAAGATCCTCATCCCAAGCTGTATCATTTTCCCCTAATATTTCAGCAACTTCTTGAAAATCTTTATTTTTAAATCCAATATAAATATTAGTTGGAATATGTAATTTCATCCCATTTAATGTTTTTTCAATTCCAATTATTGAATCCTTACTTTTCCGAGATAAAATCCATTTTTTGAAAGAAATATTTTTATTTGAATTATTTAGTCGTTTTTGTTTTATCAAAAATTGATATACTCTTTCTACAAAATTTTTTGCTTTTGTATCATTATCTAAAATCTTTTTTAAAGCAATATTTTGATGTTTACACTCTTCTGTGTTTAAATCTATATAGCCGTATCCTTTAGGATAAACTGGACCATTCACATAAAGTCGATCACCATTTTTGAACCATGTTGCAAATTTAATATCTTCATCAAAATTTTCTTCAACTAATTCAATTAATTTATCTAGTTTTCTTTTATCTGGATAAGCAATTTTATCAAATAAATTGTATAGTATTCGTTTTTCTTTTTCTTCGCCACGAAATGAATTATAGAAAAAAGAAAGCATAAAACTTTTATCAACTGTATGTGTTTCTTCATCATCACGAAATTTTTCTTTAATTTGTGTGTCGGAATAAATAATAAAATTATAGGCTTTATTTTTATCTCTCCCCGCTCTCCCAGCTTCCTGATAAAAGGATTCAATGGATTGTGGCATATTAAAATGAATGGTAAATCTAATATTTGGTTTATCGATACCCATACCAAAAGCATTTGTTGAAACTAATAATAATAATTCATCTTTTTTAAACTGATCTTGGATTTTTTCCAATTCAATTTCATCAGAAAGTTTACTTGCATAGTAACTTGTAATATCTTCAAATTCTTTATTTATATTTAAAAATTTATAATAAATATCTTTTACCCCAAATATCCATTTAGCATGTGGACAAAACACAATTCCTGAATTTTTATAATCTAATCTTTGATCAAAGAACTCACTCAGATTTTCATATTTTCCATTATCCCATTTCAAATTAGGTAGATTATTAAGTATCTCAAATAATTTTTCTTGCTTTTTATCAGCGACCGTTTCTTTTAATAATTTTATTGGTAAAGATCTAGAATTTTTTTTATCATCAGTTTTAATTACTCTATATTCAAGTTCTTTTCTTTCATACTTTAAAGGTCTTACAATTGAAGATTCATCGTTTATATTAAAACCAAGTTCAATTTTAACATCTTTGAGCACATCAAAAGATGCTGTTCCTGTAAGTGCAATAATTGGGACTTCATCCTTTAGTTCACCTTCTGAATTCCGTTTTCTCACCAATGTGTGACAGTATTTTCTTGCATTTTTACCCAATCTTAAATAGGCAGTTCTAAAATCATGTCCCCATTCGGAAACGCAATGAGCTTCATCTACCACAACATAAGTAAATTTTGTTTCATCCATTCTAGATAAATACTTTCTAAATTTAGCAATTTGCAATCTTTCCGGCGAAATAAAAATGAATTGATAAAATCCCTTTACCATTTTTTCACTTGCATCATTTCGCTCAATTGCTCTCAAGGACGAATTAATAAAAACGGTTGAATCTATACCAAAATCTTTTAGATTTTCTTTTTGGTCGCGCATCAACGATATTAAAGGATCAACTATCATTACAACACCTGGTTGAAGTAAAGCTGAGAGTTGATAAGTTAACGATTTTCCTGCACCTGTTGGTAATAGAGCAATTATATCTTTAAATCTTAAAGATCTTCTTAAAATATCTACCTGCCCGGGTAGAAACGCATTCTTTCTAAATATATTTCGCAGAAAATAAACTAAAGGTTTAGGTTGTTCTTCTTTTGGAATTTTATATTTTATTGGTTTTGCTGATTTAATGGTATGATTAATTTTTATAGAATGTACCGATCTTATGACTACTTTTTTATTGTATTTTACTTTATTTACAAATTCTTTTTCTATTTTGGAGAAACCTGTTCGTTGTAATATTGATAAATCTAATACAACATCCGCTCTAAAATTATTAATTGGATTATTTACTAATTCTGTTTTTACATTACTATTTAAAATGCAATTTGTAAATTCCGGAGTATAATAAATTTTCAAGTTTATCTTGGGAAGTTGCCTTCTTTTTCCTTCTAAATCAAATAAATTTTTAACTAATATTTTAAAGTCCTTAATTGCTAAAAATCCGCAAGGCACATCTCTTTCAATAATAGCAATATTCCATTTTTTTGCCTTTAAATCCAAAGCTTTATTTTCAATAAGAAAAATTAATGTTTTTTGTATTCTAGCAATTGATAAAGGAGTTAACGCTATTTGTAGAGCCTTAAGACCCCATTCTTTTTCCCATATTTTATTTTCAAAATTCTCTTTTATTTTTTTTGCATAAGGATGTTCTAAGAAATTTAAAATTGATTCAATTTTATCACTTTCAATATTATCAATTTCAGAAGTTTTGATTCTTATAGTTTTATCCCATCCATTTTTCTCAACAGCTTCATCTCGTTTCTTATCTAAAGTTATTTGAGATGGTTCATTATGTTGTGAACCATCTATTTCAATTACTAACCCATTTTTAAAACTGGAGGAATTGGGAAATTGAAAAGAAAAATCAACTCTTTGATTGTAAAAACTGTTTTTAATTTCTCCTAAATTTTTATTAAATTTTTCTTCTTTTTCACCAGAAAATTTTAAAATTGTACTAATTTCCCTTTGGGATTCAATAAGTTGCTGAGAATATTCTCCAAAAATTTTCTGTAAAACATTGTTATAAAATATTTCTTCATATTCACTTCCAGGATGCTTTTCCCAAGAATTAAAATCTAATGATGGCTGATAACTTTTATCAATCCTTTGATCTACTATAAATAAACTTTTGTATATTAAATCTAATTTCTCATTTATTTTTTTATACAATCTATATGTAATATCACCAGTCTTATCTGATATTATTCTTTTCCCAATTTTAAGTTTTTTTATCAACGCATTTTCGATAAAAATTGATGGAAAGGTAGGTAAACCGCGAGAAATCAAATTGTTTAAAACTGAAAAAATAGAATTTATTTGATTTTTTTCATCAAAATCAAATTCAATATCAAAGGTTGATAGATGTTTTAAAAGATTATCAAAATCAATTGAGTCATCATGATTTTTTAAGGACTCTTTAATAGAGCTTAAAATATATCCTGCATGGAACTGTTTAATCATATTTTATTCATTTTATGGTTTAATTTAAACTCATTAAAAACATCATTTCAATTTATATATTAGTAGATTCCCAATCAAGTTGGGAATGACAACTTTAGTGATGAAGTTGGTGGCAACTTTAGCATTCATATAACATAATTCTATTGATTCCTGTTTTTGTTTTTTATTAATATTGCTTTGTATGCCTGACTATATGTTCTGGCATTCTTGATTTTTGCTTTTTTTTCAATGCTTTCTGGATTCTTGCCCAAGTGTCCCGCAAGGTTACAGTCCGATTAAATACAAGCATCTTATCAGAAGAGTCAGGATCTACACAGAAGTATCCAAGTCTCTCAAATTGATAACGATTTCTGGGTTTAGCATTTTTCAAGCCCGGTTCTAATTTACAATGAGTAAGAATTTCCAAAGATTTCGGATTCAAATAATTCTTAAAATCATCTTCTTTACCTAACGGATTGTTTACTGTAAAGAGCCTATCATAAAGTCGAACTTCAGCATTAATAGAATGAGCAGCAGAAACCCAGTGTAAAGTTGCCTTGACCTTGCGTCCATCAGGTGAAGAACCTCCTCTTGAAGCCGGGTCATAGGTGCAGTGTAGCTCTATCACTTCACCAGTCTGCTCATTTTTAACTACTTTTACACATTTGATAAAATATGCATATCGTAATCTAACCTCATGACCGGGAGCTAAGCGGTAGAAATTTTTCGGAGAGTCTTCCCTGAAATCATCTCGTTCAATGTATAACACCCGAGAGAAAGGAACTTTTCGCGTTCCCATACTTAGATCTTCCGGATTGTTTACTGCCTCCATCTCTTCCACCTGATCTTCTGGATAGTTATCAATTATTATCTTTAGTGGTCTCAGTACAGCCATTACACGAGGTGCTTTCTTATTCAAATCTTCACGAATGCAATACTCAAGTAAAGCCATATCCACCAGACTTTCACTCTTAGCCACTCCAATACGGTCACAGAAATCTCTTATCGATTCTGGTGAATATCCTCGTCTTCTTAGACCACATAAGGTCGGCATTCTTGGGTCATCCCAACCTGTTACATAATTTCCTTCAACTAATTCTCGAAGTTTTCTTTTGCTAAGAACTGTATATGAAAGATTCAATCTTGCGAATTCTATCTGATGAGATGGAAAAATTTCAAGATTTTCAATAAACCAATTATAAAGAGGACGATGGCCTTCAAATCCAAGATCGCAAAGGGAGTATGTAATTTTTTCAATAGAATCGGATTGACCATGAGTGAAATCATAACTCGGGTAAATGCACCATTTACTACCTGTTCTGTGATGCTTTGCATGAATTATTCTATACATAATAGGGTCACGCATATTCATATTAGAAGAACTCATATCAATTTTTGCTCGAAGAACACATTCACCATTTTTAAAATCTCCGTTTTTCATTTTTTCAAATAATTCCAGATTTTCTTCAATACTTCTATCACGATAAGGACTATTCTTACCCGACTCTGTGAGAGTTCCTCTATATTCCCGGATTTCTTCAGGGCTCAAATGACATACATAAGCTTTTCCATCTTTGATAAGTTTTAATGCAAATTCATAAAGTTTATCAAAATAATCCGAAGCATAATAAAGTCTATCTTCCCAGTCAAATCCCATCCATTTTATGTCTGCTTTAATGGATTCGACATATTCCTCCTCTTCTTTGACCGGATTGGTATCATCAAATCGTAAATTGCAGAGTCCATGATAATCTTCAGCAACACCAAAACTTAAACAAAAAGCTTTAGCGTGACCAATATGAAGATACCCATTTGGCTCAGGTGGGAAGCGGGTGTGAACACGACCCTCGGATTTATTTGTTTTCAGGTCATCTTCAATGATCTGTCGAATAAAGTTATGGGTTGGTTTTGGCTTATCCGCTTTTTTCTCAGTCTTCTCTTCAAATTTCATTTTGTTGTTCTTAAGATCTTTATTTGATATTTTCATAATGTATTTTTCCTTTAATCATATT
Source organism: Candidatus Cloacimonadota bacterium (assembly GCA_030628975.1). Lineage (GTDB taxonomy): Bacteria > Cloacimonadota > Cloacimonadia > JGIOTU-2 > JGIOTU-2 > JAGMCF01. The sequence goes on along the minus strand of DAOVPZ010000015.1, from coordinate 3,385 downwards.
ATAAATCTTTGTTCTATATGATCAATTTTTGTAATCTTCTTATCGCTTCATCTCTTCCCAAAATACCAAATATAATAGGTAAATCGGGACCGTGGCATTTCCCGAATAAAGCAAGTCGAACAGGAAAATAGAAATTTTTACCTTTTATGCCTAATTCACCTATTGCTTTTTTTACAAATGAATTTATATCCTCATTTGACCAACGATCTGTTATTTTCAAATTTTTAATAAAATATGAATAAATCTTTTGTGAATTTTCTTCATTAATTAATGCTTTATCTTCATCTGTGAATTCTAAATTTTCATAGAACATTTTGGAATGCTCAGTGATTTCTGAAAGGCGGAAAACGCGAGCTCGAGCATTTTGAATAACCTTTAAATATTTCCTATTATCGCTTATGTCTATTCCCGATTTTTCAAAGAAAGGTTTTGCTTGTTCAACAATATAATTAATATCCAGATTTCGTAGATACCAGCCGTTCATCCAGTTGAGTTTTTCAATATCAAAAACAGCACTTGCTTTATTAATTCGTTTTAATGAGAAAGCATGTTCTAATTCTTTTAAAGAATAGATTTCTTTGTCATCTGGAGCATGCCAGCCAAGCAGTGCGATAAAATTTATCAATGCTTCTGGTAAATAACCTTTTTCAAGATAATTTTCAACTGCAATATCTCCCTGTCTTTTGCTTAATTTACTCCTGTCAGGATTAAGTAAGAGTGGAAGATGGACAAATTTTGGCACTTCCCAACCAAAAGATTTATACAGAAAAATATGTTTAGGCACGCTGGAGAGCCATTCTTCACCGCGAATTATATGTGTGATTTTCATAAGATGGTCATCAACAACATTTGCGAGGTGATAAGTCGGGAAACCATCTGACTTGATAAGAACCTGGTCATCAACAAGAGAATTTTCTACTTCTACTTTTTCACGAATCTTATCATAAAAAATAGTTTTCCCTTCTTTGGGAAACTTTAGACGGATAACAAAAGGGATATTTTGACTGAGTTTTTCTTCAACTTCCTCTTTAGATAAATCTCTACATTTACCATCATAAATTGGATTGAGCTTCTTCTTCCTTTGTTCATCACGAATTTTAATTAATCGTTCTTCTGTACAAAAACAGTAATAGGCATTACCTGAGTCTATAAGTTTCTGAGCAAATTTCCTGTATAACTCTGTTCTCTCAGATTGGATGTATGGTCTGTAATTTCCACCGACATCGGGTCCCTCATCATAATGAAGTCCAAGCGTTTTCATGGTTGAAATCAAATTTTTTATTGCTCCGGGTACATACCTTTTGCGGTCAGTATCTTCAATACGAAGAATAAATTTCCCATTATTTTTTTTAGCAAAAAGATAATTAAAAAGTGCTGTTCGCAATCCTCCTACATGTAGGAATCCTGTAGGGCTTGGAGCAAAACGAACTCTGATTTCACTATAATCTTTATTATCTTTAAAACTCATTTTACATACCTTTTATTAAAATGTTTTAGAATTTATATATTCATAACTTTTTAAGGATTATTTGTCAAGATAAGAATTTAAGTATATATTTTTAATATGTAATAAATCATATTTTTATTCAAAATAATTTGACTAAAAAATTATACTTTATTGAATTTTGTATTAAGTTTTATAAAAATTATTTTTATTAAAAAAATTAAAAAAGGTGGAATATTATGAAAAAAACACATTTAATGTTATTCTTATTTTCTTTTATTTGCATATCCTTAATTCTTACGAATAATACACATGCCGCAGTAATGACTTATCATGATAGCTGGGGAAGTGCTGGGTTCAATTTAGATTATGAGAGTGACACAGGAGTTGAAGTAACTTTTTCAATCACAGAATTCACTTTAGAAGATCAAGAAATTAATGGACAAATTATGCAAACTTTGCATCTACCAGGAGTCTTTCTTCCCAATGATGCAGGTGCACCTGATCTGCCTTGTATGGGACGCTATATTGCAATTCCACAAGGGGCATCAGCCAGTGTTCAAATCGTTGATTTGCGCACAGAAACATTCCAGGATATAGATATGGCACCAGCATACCGTATCCCTCTTGAGACCGAAACCGAACCACTTGAATACACTAAAAATTTAGATATTTATTCTAAGGATGCTTTCTATCCAGAAAATCCTGTGATAATTTCTGAACCAACTCAAGTTCGTGGTGTTGATGTAATTATTCTTGGAATTACCCCATTTCAATATAATCCAATAACTAAGGAACTGATTGTTTATAGAGATTTGCAAGTAGAAGTATCTTTCAAAGGGGGTAACGGACATTTTGGTGAAGACAGACTGCGTAGTCGTTGGTGGGATCCTATATTAAATGATATGCTGCTTAACTACACTTCATTGCCTAAGTTGGATTATAATTACTCCTCAAAATCTCGTGATGGCTTTGAATATCTTATTATTACTCCTGATGATATATATTTTCAGGCATGGGCAGACTCCATTAAGGTTTTTCGAAACTTACAAGGTATTCTTACAGGAGTGGTGACAACTACAGAAATAGGTGGCAATACAACTACAGCTATTGAAGATTATATCAACAATGCATATGCAACCTGGGATCCTGCTCCTGTTGCAGTTCTTTTATTGGGAGATTATGGAACAACAGGTAGTACAATCGTCTCACCTATTTGGTATGGAGGATATAATCCATGTGCTGCAGATAATATCTATGCAGATGTAAATGGAAATCAACTTCCAGACATTGCTTTTGCTCGTATAACTGCACAAGATGAAGATGATTTATCAACCATGATTGGAAAATTTCTGAATTATGAACGCACTCCTCCAACAAATCCAAATTATTATAATAATCCTGTCGCTGCCGGAGGCTGGCAATCGGATCGCTGGTTTATTCTCTGTAGTGATATAATATATGGATTTTGGGAAAACGCACTTGACAAAAGCCCAGTACGCGAATATGCTGGTTATACCAATGGTCAAGCTCCTCCATACTGGTCAACCAATTCAAATACCAGTATAATAGTTAGTTATTTTGGACCCAGTGGTCTTGGTTATATTCCAGCCACACCTTCTCATCTAACAGATTGGGGTGGGAATGCATATCGCATAAATAATGATATCAATAGTGGTGCTTTTATAATACAGCACAGAGATCATGGTGGAGAGACTGGTTGGAGTGAGCCCAGTTATCATAATAGCGACCTTGCAGGATTATACAATGATGATCTCATTTTTGTCTTCTCTGTAAACTGTTTAACTGGAAAATATGATTGGTATAGTGAATGTTTTGCAGAAGCATTCCATCGTCATGAGAAAGGCGCTCTTGGTGTAATTGCAGCATCAGAGGTTTCATTTTCCTTTGTGAATGATACATATGTTTGGGGAATGTATG
>DAOVPZ010000065.1 GCA_030628975.1 Candidatus Cloacimonadota bacterium | reverse complement strand
GGGTTTACAATTGTCCACATATCTTTGAAAAAACCTAATTCAAAATCTTCTGTATAAGGTAATGGCAAGCCGCCAGCATAAATCAGATTTGTTTTTGTGATAATATCGTCGCCATTTGCGTTTGTAGCAGTTAAAGAAACAGTATAACTAACTGGCTCATTAAATTGCACTGCCGGGTTTTGAGAATTTGCATTTGTCTCATTAACAAATGTTACAGCATTAGGAATGAATTCCCATTGCCATAAATTGGGACTATTTAAAGATAAATCAGTAAAGTTAAGCGGCATGCCAGTAGCAACAATCGTATCGCTAACAGTAAAATCGGCTACAGGCAAAGCACTATCACAAACAGTAATATAATTTGATTTAGTTATATTATCTGCGCCATTGGAATTAGTTACTGTTAAAGTAACATCATATATTCCGGGCGTATTATAGGTAATATTTTCAGGATTTTTTTCATTAGAGGACCCAGGAGTTCCACCATTAAATTGCCAGGACCAGTTTGTTGGAATTCCTGCGGAAAGGTCGGTGAAATTTACGCTGCTCCCGGTAAGTACTGTTGTTGTGTTGACGGTGAAATCAGCGACAGGCGGCAAAGGAGATTTGAGATTTATAAGAGCGGTCTGCCAATCATTATAAGAATGCGTGCCAGGGTTAAGCCCGGATACATAGAAATACCCATTATACAAACCACCCCATCCCCAATTAAAATGAAAATAGATATCACTTTGATAACCATCGCAAACAAAGGCATGTCCGCCTCCAGAGCCGGAGCCACTATAATACATTGGCCTAAAAGAATCCAGTTCAGTTATTAAAAGATTTTCCCATTCTGTCCCGGTATAGTCCCATTTATATTCTAAATGTGCAGATGGAGAATAATTGAAATAAGTAATTAATGCTGGTCCAACATCACTAGAATATGCCCCAGAACCTTCTGGACCATACATCATCTCAACTGCAACTCCACAATGGTAACCTATTTTTGCAACTTCCGAATTGTAGTCAGTTAGATAATCGGGCATCATATTCCAGTGATATCTTGCAGAACCGAAATCAACTGATAATGTTCCATAAGGGGGACAATAATAACTGTTTGAACCTGTCCCATGAAATGGATAACTGTGATACTTCATTATTTGTGCCATTGCCACTGCTACACAACCAACTCTGGCATGACCGTCTGCACCATTTGGGTCAACAGGACAAAATTCATTATAATAGCGGTCTTGATCCCAGCATGTGGTTAACAAAGGTCCCACATTGTCTCTATTTTTATTCGGCTTAAGTGACTTTGAACTATATCTCTCCCAAACTGAATTAATTTTAGATGTACTTTTTAAATTATTTTTTTGAACAAAAGCTATCTGCTTTTTGTAGCTCTCCATTAACTCTGTAAAAGCAGGGGGTTGATTAGTTTCACTATAATTACCTTTAAATGAATAACATAATATTGGATAAACATTATCTTCAGCAGCTATGGCTACAAATCCTTTATTATCAATTAAATTAAATATATAATAGAGGGGATTTGCTCTATCACTAATAGTAAATTTATCTGTAAATTTGATGTCTTCGTATTTGACAGTAAAGAACTGATTAATTTTCTCATAATACAGATTTTTTGCTATCTGTTCTGCCTTTTTTGTAGAAACTTCTTTTGCAAACAGCATTGAACAAAAAAATATACCTAATAATAAAAAAAGAATTATTTTTTTCATGTTTCTCCTTTTGGATTCAAAGGCTCCATGTATTATTTCATTTTTGGCTTTATTACAGTTTTTATTTTACTCATCCTTCACATCTTGGTATTAACGATGTAATACTTAAAATATTATCAAGAAAAAATGAAAACTCATTCTTTATAGTTAACAATTAGGAAAATCACAACTTGCATGAATTGTTTTTATACCAATAAAATATATTTTTAAATCATCTTGAGAAAAATGTCCATATATACCTTTTGTAAGATAATTTTTATTAGATCCATCATTATTCATTATCATTAAGTCATTATTATAAGAATAGATGATTTTTTCTCCATTATTTGAAATTGTTGCCGAATAACCATTGGTTTCCAAATCAATTATTTCATTATACTCATTTATTAAGTATATTTTTCTGTTTGTTGTAAATACTGCTTTTGTTCCATCTTCAGAAAAAGAAAGAGAGGCGTTAGACAAATGTCCTTTAAAAAGGATTTCATTATCTGTTCCATCAATGTTTACTGCACACAGTTGGGAATCTGAAGTAGTATAATATATTTTATTTCCATTAGGATGAATATAAAGGTTGTTATAATAATAGTTTGATACGGAATCAAGAGAACTGCCTATTATATCTGCAACTAAATTACCATTAAAATCTATCATTGATATAGAGACACGGTTAGTAATCGTGTCAATTTTACCAGTATAAATAATAAATTTACTATCTGTAGAAAATTTAGGATGGTGTTCAAAGAAAGAAGAGTTAGTAAGATTTTTGTGATTCTGTCCGTTTATATCCAAAATAAATATATCAAATTTATCGTAGGTTATTTTTAAACAATCAGGAGAGATTGAAATATGTGCATTTGGTATACAATTTGTTATTAATTTTAAAGAGTCAGATCCATCTAAATTTCTAGAAATCAAACCATTCCATCTACAATTATATATTACTTTTGAATAATCAGGTGTAAAGTAAAGTTCAAGAGATATATTTCCTTCATCAAACTTATAATGATAATTAAGATCAGAATCATCAATATTTATAGAACATATCCAATATTCATCATAATCACCTTCACCCGCATAAGGATTTTCACATGAAACAATAATTGAAGATAATAAAAATGCTATTAATATTCTTACTAAATTCATCTTTAACCCCTTAGCTAGTTCAAGTTTGTATCTTGTGAGCCAGAGGCTCATCAGCCTTTGGCTGAAATTACATATTTTAAATGTCTGGTTCAGATAATTATCTGAACCAGCGAAAGAAAATAGAATCCCCAATATGATTTAAGTAAACCAAATCATCTCTTTCTTTCATAAATTACTTTTTCCTCACTTCTAATTTTGTCTATCAAATATGGGCTAATTGATTTTTCAGTTAACAAATCAATCTTTCTTCCAATGGATTCTGATAATTCCCTTTCAATCCTAACAAGCTCAAGAAGACTTTTTCTTTTAAAAAATTCTACCAGAATATCTATATCGCTTGTAGAATCAGCAGTTCCGTTTGCAAATGAACCAAAAATTCCAATTCTTTTAGCATCAGCATTAACTAATTCATAAACAATTTTCTTTATAATTGCATTATCTAATTTTCTATATGCCATAATCTTTTTATCTCTTTGTTAAAAAGTTTTTCTGCATCTTGATTATCAATTTCATTTTTGACTCAAATCTTTCGTCGAACTCGCAATCTCCCATTTATAGGGGTTTTTCTTTAATATTTTGAAATCATACCAACCTAAAAATCTTCCTAATACTTCTAAAAATATTGTAAAGATAATCTTTGCATCTTTAATAATATTTAGTGAAAGTTCTTTCATAGTTAATTTTATAATCAAGCCTGATTTCTGAGTGACGACTTTATAATTTTGATTTTTTTGTAACCACAAATGACCTGTATAAATACGCCTTCTTTGCTTCAGAAAATCACCTACATTTTCTGGACCCTTATTATGCACAATTGCTTCAGGCACATATTTTTTCTCTAATCCATAGTTTCTAATTATTGCTTCAATGCTTGCCTCATCAACAGGGCTGTGTTCTGGAATTTCTTCTACTAAATTTCTGAATGAAACCATCTCTCCAAGTTTGGGTGAAATCATAGCCATTTTATGATGAAGTCTCCAGAGCATACAAACAGCAAAGCCGATAAAACTTCTGGGGTTATTTATTGGCTCTGGTCTGCCACCAGTCATTCCGATTTTTTTATCAAAAAATGGTGTAATAAGCTTTTCAATGGTGTCTTTTGCTGGAATTGTGTCACCACTTTCAATAATCAATACATCACCTTTTGCTTCCTTAAGGAAAAGATTGATGGCAGATGATTTTCCTTTTCGCTCTTCTTGAACAATCAATCTTATTTTTGGATTCTTTTTTGTAAATTCTCTGACAATCTCATCAGTTCTATCTGTAGAGTTACTGGAAACAACAATAACTTCTTCAATAGAAACTTGATTCAAATCTTGATTTTCTACAGCTTGTAGAAGTTGACCGATATTTTTCTCTTCATTATAAGCAAAAATACCCAAACTACATTTTATCATATTAATCCTTTGAGTGCATAACTGCATCCAATATGCCATTTATGAATTTACCGGACTTTTCTCCGCAGAATTCCTTTGCGATCTCAATAGCTTCATTTATAATAATTTTACCAGGAATATCAGTAAATCTCATTTCCATTATTGCCATGCGTAAGACGCATTTGTCCATTATTGATATTCTTCTAAGATCCCAGTGCTCAGAAAATTTAGTTATCAAATCATCAATAGATTCCAAATTTTGATATGTATTATTAACTAAGAATGTGCAAAATTCATTTTGAGAATTACTAAAAGATTTGTTATTGAAATCAATAATCTGAGATATCTTTTCAGTTATATGTTTTGATCTATCAGCAGAATCGTGAGAAAATTCATTGGAATCTAAACAAAGTGCATAAAGAGTTTGAACAGCTATTTCGCGAGCTTCTCTTCTTGAACCCATCCTATTAGTCTCGGTTAGTCCTCTCCCCGCGTCCACGGGGACAGCGGGGACCTAAATGGATTAGTGGCGGTTAAGCCTAAACGAGTAATTTCTCTATTAAATTTATCATTTCAATTGCAGATAAAGCTGCATCCCATCCTTTATTTCCAGCTTTAGTTCCAGCTCGCTCTAATGCTTGCTCAATCGTATCTGTAGTTAAAACACCGAATATGACTGGAATTTTACTTCCCAAAGCAACTTGAGCAATGCCTTTGCTTACTTCAGAACTAATATACTCAAAATGTGGTGTATCACCTCTGATAACAGCTCCAATACAGATTACAGCATCATACTTGCCAGAATCAGCTACCTTTTTGGCAACTGATGGAATCTCAAATGCTCCGGGTACCCAGATAAGTGTAATATTTTTCTCATCTGCCTTATGCCTTTTCAAACAATCCAGAGCACCTTCAATCAATTTTTTTGAAACGAGTTCATTGAAACGACTAACAATTAGGGCAAATTTTTTATCTTCAGCAATATATTGCCCTTCAATTATATTTTGCATAATACCTCCAATTTAATTCAGCAAAAATATTGACATTTAAACCATTTACACTTTTATTTGATTTATATTGTCAATAAAAATACTCGATTATCGTAAATTGGTTGCGCAGCTGGAAACGGTAAACGCTTGACGGATTACGATTCGAGCCGCTCAACCTTTCAACGAATAACGAAAGGAAAATATGGAAAAGAAGCGAATAAGAAGTTTTCATGATTTAGATGTTTATCAGAATTCTTATGAAGCTATGCTTATTGTTTTTAGAGAAATACTACCAGAACTTCCTGTAGAAGAAAAATATGATTTGATAGATCAATTACGCAGATCCAGTAAAGCGATTCCTCGTCTTATTGCTGAAGGTCATTCAAAAAGACATCAAAAGAGAGGGTTTCAAAAATATATAGACGATGCTATGGCTGAATCTAACGAAACTATAGTTTCATTATGTCAGGCAAAAGACCTGTATGGAAACAATATAGATGTTGAGGTATGTAAAAAATTAATAGACATTTATGACAAGATTAGTAGGCAGTTATATAATTTAGAAAAAGCATGGAATAAATTTCATGAAAAAGGAAATTCATAGAAAGGATATCGTCAATCCCCGCGGACGCGGGGATATCGCAGCTCGAAACGGTTTACGACTAATGTAATACTGCACGATAAACGGTAGCCGTAAGACGAAACGAGCCGCGCAATCGTATGCCGATTATCGGTGGTCGTCAATCCCCGCGGATGCGGGGATATCGCAACTCGAAACGGTTTACGGTTAATGGAATACGGCACGACAAACGGTAGCCATAAGACGAAACGAGCTGCGCAACCGTATCACGAATGACGAAAAAAGGGTATTTATGGAAAAAATTTATGTTCTTGATACAAATGTTTTAATACACGACCCTAATGCTATTTTTGCTTATAATGATGCACAAGTGATTATACCAATAACGGTTATTGAAGAGATAGATAATTTCAAAAAAGGTTTGGATGAAAAAAGTCGTAATGCACGACATATCAGCAGATTGTTAGATAAACTTCGTGAAAAGAATTCCTTATCAAAAGGGGTAAAATTAAAGAACGGTTCTACTCTATTGGTAGCTCTTGCTCATAAAATTTCAGATGATATAGAAGATATTCTAATAACTGATGAGAACGATAATCTCATTATTGGAACTGCATATCATTTTCATAAGAAGTATCCAGACAAAGAAGTTATTATGGTCTCAAAAGATTCAAATGTGCGTATAAAAGCTGATGCAATTGGACTTAAAGCTGCAAACTATGAACAAGAGACCGTTAACTTTGAGGAATTGTATACAGGAATTTTGAGGTATGAAACTACT
>DAOVPZ010000116.1 GCA_030628975.1 Candidatus Cloacimonadota bacterium | reverse complement strand
TAACAATTTTTGTAAAAGATTTCTAAATTTTTACGGTTTTCCAATACAAAAATAAGTAAAGCCATTTGCTCTCGTTTTATCAGGATCGTACTGGTTTCTACCATCAAATATTACTTTCTGTTTTAGTGCATCTTTTATCTTGCCAAAATCAGGATGACGAAATTGATGCCATTCAGTAATAAGTACCAAAGCATCAGCATTCTCTAATGCTTTATATTGGTCTTCAGAATAGCTAATACTTGGATTATCATCAAAAATTCTTTTTGCTTCATTCATTGCTTGTGGGTCAAAAGCTTGTATATTTGCCCCTCGGTTAATAAGTTCATTTATTATTATTAATGATGGAGCTTCTCGTATATCGTCAGTCATAGGTTTAAATGAAAGACCCCAAATCGCAAATATTTTTCCCTTCAAATCATCTCCAAAATGAGAACAAATTTTATCAACAAGAACAAATTTCTGTCTTTCATTCACCTCTTCAACTGCTTCTAAAACTGATGAGGATGAATTGTTCTTTTTTGATATCTTAATTAAAGCTTTAACATCCTTTGGGAAACACGAGCCGCCATATCCAACTCCAGAATAAAGAAATTTATAACCAATCCGTGTATCAGACCCGATTCCTATTCTAACATCTTCAACATTAGCTCCAACCTTTTCACATAAATTTGCGATTTCATTCATAAAAGAGATTTTTGTGGCAAGAATCGCATTTGCTGCATATTTTGTCATTTCAGCAGAACGGATACTCATAAAAATAATTCTATTACTTTGGAAAGTAAATGAAGAGTAAAGGTCATTCATAACACTCTTTGCTTTCTCGCTATCAGTTCCGATTACAACTCTATCTGGCTTCATAAAATCCTCTATAGCCATTCCTTCTTTTAGAAATTCTGGGTTAGATACAACATCAAAATCGTAATGAATTTTTCTTTTAGATAATTCATCCTGGATTGTTTTTCTCACCAAATCAGCTGTACCAATTGGAACTGTAGATTTATCAACAATAACTTTATAATCATTTATGTATTTACCGATATCCTTTGCAACTGCAAGAACATATTGCAAATCAGCCGAGCCATCTTCATCTGGTGGTGTTCCAACTGCGATGAAAATCACTAATGATTCTTCAACTGCTTTTTGTATATCAGTTGTAAAAGATATTCGTGCTCCATCGACATTTCTCTCAACCATTTCCTTTAATCCGTATTCAAAAATAGGCATTTCACTGTTATTGAGCATTTTAATCTTTTCCTGATTATTATCAATACAAATTACCTTATTACCCATTTCTGCTAAACATGTACCTGTAACTAATCCTACATATCCTGTACCTATAACTGCTACTTTCATTATTTAATTTCCTTTCCACTTTGTTTATTTTGGAAAAACTCAATAGTTTCTTTTATTCCATTTTTTAGGGTTGTTTTTGGATACCAGTTAAGAATATTATTTGCTTTTGAAATATCAAGACAACTTTTATGAATATCACCGGGGCGTGCTCCCATTTTTTTAGGTTTAATTTCTGAATTCATCAACTCTGCAATCTGATGATAAAGTGTTCCTGTTGTAGTTTCTGTATTGGTACCGATATTGACAACCTCATTATCGCCTCTTTTAAGAGCGATTAAATTTGCTTTAACCACATCACCGACGAATACATAATCACGAATCATTCCATCTGGATTTTCTGGGTATTCATAAAGATTGGATGATTTATTCTGCAAAATATTTTCAATAAATATAGACACCACACCAGCTTCTCCGTGTGGAATTTGACGAGGACCGTAAACATTTGAATACCGAAGAACAAGATAATTTAAACCAAACTCATGATTGTAATAATGGAGATATTTTTCAACTGAAAACTTCGCAATTGCATAAGGTGAAACTGGTTTTGGAACATAATTTTCTGTTGTTGGATACTCGTCTGCATCCCCGTAAATTGCACCACCGGTTGAAGAAAATATTACTTTTTTTACTTTATATTTAATTGAATTTTGCAAAATATTAAGTGTGCCTAATATATTAACTTCAGCATCAAAAATTGGTTTTTTTGTAGAAACCGGAACACTGATTTGTGCAGCATGATGATTAACAAAATCTGGTTTTTCTATATTAAAAATATCTTCTAATTTACTATCACAAATATCATGATGATAAAATTTGGCTTTTGGATTTATATTATCTCGATTTCCTGTTGAGAGATTATCAACAATTATAACCTTATGACCTTGTTCAATATAAGCATCTGAAATATGTGATGCAATAAAGCCTGCTCCGCCTGTTACAAGTATTTTCATTCTCTCTCCATAGATATTTTAGCCACGAAATCACACCCGTTCTCCATCCCGATATAATCGGGACTGCGAAGGGTGAACAAAAATACACAAAAAATTGTATAATTTTTTCAAAATATAAACCTCTCAAACTCGCATTTATTTTTGCCAAAATTTATCAATAAACCAACTTTTATCTTTGAAGTCCCGACTAATGTCTGTATTAATAATTTGTGCTTGATGAATTAAATTTAATCTTTCTTCTGCTTTTAATTCTAAGATTATTTTCCTATTAACAACAATATCCGCAAAATATTCTCCAATCAGTTTACCTTTATAAAATACTTTTATCGGATATTCCTTTTCCGCTTGAAAACCTTCACCGATTAACTCAATAATTAAGGCATTCTTATATACCCTGTTAAGTAATATCAATAGATTCATATTGAGATCTTATTAATTCCTTACTGACCTATAATTATTCTATATAGCTTACACATACTCTACTTAACGGGGTGAACCTTTTCTAAGAAACCATAACCAAGTTCTTTCCATACTTTAAATGCACAATTAATAATTTTATAACACTCATCTCCAAATACAATATTACTTTTCGTGTGATTTTGTTCACCCTTCGCAGTAGTACTGCTACGGAGAACGGGTGTGTTTTTGTGGCTCATTATATATCCGTAGTTATAGAAAATTCTTCAAAACTTCCATCACCCTATTTGCAGTTTTGCCATCCCAGAATTTGGGAATAGTTCCTTTTTTACAATTTCCATCTAATATAGAATTAGCAGTTTTTATAATTTTTTGTGTGTCTGTTCCAACCAACTGATTTGTCCCTTGGCTAATAGTAATTGGTCTTTCAGTATTTTCACGAATAGTTAGACATGGTACTCCAAAAACGGTAGTCTCTTCTTGAATTCCGCCAGAATCAGTAAGAACTAATTTTGCATATTTTTCTAATTTAAGAAAATCAAGATAACCAACAGGATTAATAAGCTTGAAATTTTTCATATTATCAAATCGAACCATAAGTGAGAATCTTTCAATCTGTTTTCTTGAACGTGGGTGTATTGGAAAAATGAGTTGTATTCTCTTTGTAATTTCTTCGAATGCGGTTATTATTTTCTCAAAATTTTGTTTATTGTCAACATTGCTTGGTCTATGCAAAGTGATTAAACCATAATCATTTTGTGATAAGTTTAATCTTTCAAGAACATCAGATTTTTCAGCAAGACTCTCATATTTTCTTAAAGAATCAATCATTGCATTGCCAACAAAAAAGATTTTCTTATCTGAAACACCTTCTTTTTTAAGGTTCTCATTTGCATCAAGAGAAGGAGTTAGTAGAATATCGGAAATTGAATCTGTTAAAACTCGATTAATCTCTTCTGGCATTTGTCTATCATAAGAACGAAGACCAGCTTCAAGATGGGCAACAGGAATATGTAGTTTTGCTGAATCTAATGCACATGCAATTGTTGAATTAACATCACCAGCAACCATAACTAAATCAGGTTTCGCTTTAAAAAGTACCTTTTCAAACTCAATCATTATGCGAGATGTTTGCTCCCCGTGTGTGCCAGAACCGACTCCCAAATATATATCAGGTTTAGGAAGACCTAATTCATTAAAAAAAATTTCTGATAGATTATTATCGTAATGTTGTCCAGTATGAATTAGAATTGGTTCAAATTTTTGTTCAGATTTCAACGCAAAATAAACAGGAGCAACTTTCATGTAGTTTGGTCTTGCTCCTACAACCAAAATTATCTTCACAGTTAATTATTTTCTTCTAAATCTATTATAAGTATCTTTTCTGCTTGTTCTATTTTTTTGTGCATCTTTCATACTCAACTGTACTTTACCATCATTATCAATTCCAATTACTTTAACATATACTTTGTCTCCCATTTTCACAACATCTTCTACATTCTCGGTCCGTTTATATTCTAAATTTGACACATGTACAAGTCCCTCTGTACGAGGTAAAAACTCAACAAAAGCACCGAATTCTCTAATATTTTTTACAGTTCCAAGATAAACTTTTCCCACTTCTGGTTCCTCAATAATACTCATGATTCTCTGCTTTGCTTTTTCAATAGCATCC
>DAOVPZ010000020.1 GCA_030628975.1 Candidatus Cloacimonadota bacterium | reverse complement strand
CAAATTAGATCTGCAAAATGAGTAATTTCATTTCTGGCTACATCTTGCTTCGCCAAGACAAGTGTCATTCCCGTGAAAACGGGAATCCATTCCTTACAACCTGTCTTTTACTGCGTCTTCCCTCTATATGGATTCCCGATACCCAATCAAGTTGGGCACGGTCGGGAATGACAGCTGTGAGCGTTTGGAATGACATGAGAATGCAATTTTGCAGAACCCATTTAAAAATAATTTAATTAGGAGATTTTATTTTTTATGAAACATTCTCTTAGAAAAGGATTTAGTTTTGGTCTAACTTCTGGAATAATAACAACCCTTGGACTTATGGTTGGATTACATTCTGGTACGCACTCAAAAATCATTGTTTTGGGGGGAGTCTTGACTATAGCAATAGCTGATGCTTTTTCCGATGCATTGGGCATTCATGTTTCAGAAGAAGCTGAAAATAAACATACTACTAAAGAAATATGGGAATCAACCATTTCTACATTCTTCTCAAAGTTTTTGTTTGCATTAACATTTATTATTCCAATCTTATTATTAAAACTTTCAACAGCGATTGTAATAGGCGTAATATGGGGATTAACAATTCTTGGTATTCTCAGCTATAATATTGCTAAAGACCAAAAAGTGAAATCTCTGGGAGTTATTGCAGAGCATTTGATTATTGCATTAATAGTAATTTTTATAACGCATTTTGTTGGTGATTGGATATCTATTAAATTTGGGTAGGTATTGCTACAAGAGATATCAATAATTTTTATTTAAATATTTCTCCAGTTTCTTTATACCACAAAACAAGATCAAGATGGTTTAATGATATATTTATTTCTTCAGAAAATTTTCTTATCTTCTTTTCAATCACAAGATATTTATTTTTTAAGAGCACTTTTGGAATTTCATCAATTACATTTAATAACTTCAAATTTTTTAGAATATGTCTATCTAAGATTGCAATATTTTCACCAAATCCGATATTTCTTAGAAAATGGCTTGCTTCTTTGTAGCCAAAACCTTTGATATTTTTAACCAGCCATTCTCTTGTTTTATTTATACTACCTTTGCGAAAGTTTAAAACTTTCGCAAAGTTCTTCAACTGGGCTCTTGCTTCAACTATATATCTCGATTTATTATTATGATATCGGACACCATATAATTCTTTTGCAATTTGGTTTTCATTTCCATTGAATAATAGATTTTTCTTTATAAGATTCTGCACAGCTTTCCAGCATATTTTTGCTCTGGATTGAGGAGTTAATATACAAAACACAAGTTCAGCAAAAATATCTTCATCATTTCCTGCCAGTCCAATTTGCTTAAATTTATCAAGCCTTGATTGGATTTCACCTTTTATTGTTGAATAGATTTCTTTAATTTCTACAATATAATCATTCATTTCTTTTATCAACCATTAGCCTCTTGTTTTAATTTACTATAATATTGTTGAATAATTATTCCTGTTACAATAAAGACCAATCCAATTATAGTTGAAAGAAATATTATTTCCCCAACAATAATACTTATTATCATAAGAGATAGGAACGGGGTTAAGGGGGTGTAATAATTTAATCCTGTTAGATAATTTAAATATACAAATGATTATCACCCCATATATTGGGATACTAAGTTTACCCCATGAAATCCCGATATATCTGGACACGGGGTGAATTTTATTACACCCCCTAAATATATAAAATTACTTACCTGTGCTGTTGTTTTTGATAATTTTAAAGCCCTTAACCAGATTATAAAAGTAATACCCATTTCGAATATTCCCACATAGATAGCACCCACAAATCCTTTATAATTATGAATCATTATAACTGTGTTAGGATTTCGAACCAATACTACAATTAAAATAAAAATAAATCCAAATGCGAAATTCATAAATAATTTTGCAACAACATCTCGCTTATCCTTAATATTAAATATCCAGAATAAACCCCAAATGACAGCACTGCTCAAAGGCAAAAGTGAACCACTGATATTTGAAAATTTAAGTGACGAAATATCACCCTTAGTTGAGATGATAATAACTCCTATAAAACTAATTAAAATTGCAAGAAAGTTTGTTAATTTTATCCTTTGTTTAAGAATCGGAATGGATAATAAAACAAGCATTATGGGCCAGGTGTAATTTAATGTAATTGCTTGTTGAGCTGGCAGTATTGAGTATGCTTTGAATAAAACAATATAATAAAGAAATGGTCCCCAATTTAATTGGGGATAGAAACCCGAGAAATGCAGAATGTAAGTAATCTTGAAATGAATAAGTCTTAAGTAGTTTTAATTTATTTTGTATAATAAGGATAAAAAATAATAGTATAAGTGAAACTAATGATGCAAAAAAAAGTAATTGGAGAAAATCTAAATATCTTAAAGAGATTTTAAAAGCAGAAGCAACCGTAGACCAGAGTAGAACAGCAAGAATTGCGTATGTGTAAGCTTGCTTTTGGTTTTTATCTGTTATTTAGACTTCTCCTATAAAAGTAGTAGTATAAAAAAAAGGATTAATTTATTCCTAATTATTTTCTTATAAACAGCTTACTTAAAAGGTTTATTTAAAACAAAATTCAATAAATTTATAATTATATACCCAATAATTTTGATACAGTTTTTTGAAATGTCTCAGGTTCTACAGGTTTATCCATATATGCTTCTGGTTCCGCACCTAAAGTTATTCCCATATCTTTGGCATCGTATCTGAGTCCTTGAGTTGTTGATATACCTGTTAACATAATAACAGGAATGTTACATGTAATTGCTTCTTTTTTTAATTCTTTAAAAACCTGGAAACCATTCATTACTGGCATTTGGACATCCAGAACAATTAAGTCTGGAAGGAAGCTTAAAGCTTTCTGGATTCCAATCATTCCATTATTAGCAGATTCAAAATTGAAATTTCCTATTTCTGAAAGCATTGCCTTACAAAATTCAATTGTATCTGTGTCATCATCCACAAGTAAAATTTTTTTTACATCTGACATAACTATTCCTCCATAGATTGCCAATGATATTAATTAATTTATTCTTAGGTAATTAATTCTTTGTCAAGTAATTCAGATACTGTTTTTATCAGTTCTTCTATCTCATAAGGTTTATCAATATATGCATTTGGTTCTTTGCCAAAGGTGTTTCACATAGTTTTAGCATCGTAAGTAATACCTTGTTTTTCTGTAATTCCTGTAAGAATAATAACAGGAATATGGCTGGTGCAAGGATCCTTTTTCAATTTTTTAAACACCATAAAACCATTCATTTCAGGTATAATGAAATCGAGAATGATTAAATTAGGTTTGCTATCTTTTGCTATTTCTAATCCTTTTTAGCCACTATTAGCAGAAAGAAATAATAAGTCTCCAATTTCAGAAAGGACTGCTATAGTAGTTTCAATAAAATCTTGTTCGTCATCAATTATTAAAATCTTCTTTGATTCAGACATAATTAATATCCCTAAAAAATTAATAAGAATTTGACTTTTAATTTATTGTTCTTTCTTTTTTTTCTTTGGCAATATAATAGTAAAAGTAGTTCCTTCTCCTTCTTTTGAATTAACTTTTATATTACCTCCATGTTCCTTTATAATTTTATGTGTAACAACGAGACCAAGTCCAGTGCCTTTTGAACCTTTTGTGCTGAAAAATACCTGAAATAATTTTTTTTGAACTTCAGGGGACATCCCAGTACCATTATCAGAAATGTCAATCTTGAAGTATTTACTGCTGATACTTTCTGAAGAAACATTAATTTGAGCATTTTCTACTTTTTCACATGCATCAACTGCATTCGAAACTAAGTTGAGAATACATCTTTTAATACCGTTTGGATCAATTTCAACTTCATTAAGTTCAAGATTTTCAACACAAGTAATAGTTACTCCTTTTTCTTTAGCTTTCTGCTCCATTAAATTACAAACAGATTCATTAATCTCACTAATGTTAGTTATTGCATATTCTGGTTTTCGTTCTTTGGAATATGAAAGCATATCAAGCATAAGGTCTTGCATGAAAATATTATTTTTTTTGACTATATCCCATCCTTTTTGAATTTTGGAACTGTCTTCCTTTTTTAAACCTAAGTCAACAATAAATGAACCACCTTGAATGCCATTTAGAACATTCTTAATACAGTGTACTAATCCTGAAACTGTCTGACCGATTGCTGCCATTCTTTCGTTTTTTACTATACTTTTATGTAATTTTGCATTTTCAATTGCGACAGAGGCTTGATTAGCTATTGCTTCTAAAAATATCAAATCTTGGTCGTTAAAGTCAGTTTCATCCAATTTATTGAGAACCTCAATTGCTCCCAAATTTCGATTAACAGAGTTCATCGGAACACAAAGAATTGACTTTGTCTGAAATCCACTTTTCTTATCAGCAAATTTAAAAAATCTTGGATCTTTAGATACATCATTTACAATAGTTGGTTTTTGGGTTTGAACAACTGCTCCTACAATACCTTGCCCAGATTTCATTATAATTTGTTTAATTATTTCGGCTTTTTCGCCCTCTGTTACATGAAAAAGCAAATCTCCTGTTTCCTCATCAATTAAGACAAGAGATGAAGCCTCAACTTTCATAACCATTGTTGCAACATTCATCACAGCTTTTAAAACTTTGTCCAAATCAAGATGTGAATTGATTGTATGGCTTATTTTATATAAGGCGTTTAATTGGGCTGTGTTTATTAAATCCGACATAAGTTTTCCTCTTTCTTTTTTCTATAATTAAAAAATGGTTATGAAATTTAGATATTTAGAATATGATATACTATTCTCTTATGTATTTTAAAAATTTTTTATTAATTGGAGTCAAGTTTTTTATAACATTTTAATGATTTTTATCTAATCCACTCATTTCGTATAAGTGTTTTATTTCTTTATACTTTAAGAATCTCCAGTGACCTTCTGGTAATCTACCAAGTTTTATTACACCAATTTGAACCCTTTTTAGGCTAATCACCATATTACCAATTTCTTTAATCATTCTTCTGATTTGACGATTTCTTCCTTCATATAATATCATTCGTAATTTTGTTATATCATTAGATTGATTATAACTTTTAATATATACTTTTGCAGGTAAAGTTCTATTATCATTTAATATGACTCCGTATCGTAACTTATTTATCTGAGATTGAGAAAGTATCCCCTTAACTTTGACGAGATATACTTTTGGGATTTTCTTTTTTGGATGCATTATCTTGTTTGTTAAATCACCATCATTAGTTAGTATCATCAAACCACAGGAAGATTTGTCTAATCTGCCAATAGGAAAGATTCTCTCAGGAAATATTGGAACCAAATCAAGAACTGTTTTTCTTTTAAATGGATCAGATGAAGTTACCAAATATCCTGAAGGTTTATTTAGAATGAGATAAATTTTTCGTTGTGTTGTTTTGAGTAATTTATCCTCAAATGTTATTTTATCTTTTTCTGGATCAATATCAGTTGCTAAATTTGTTATAATTTTTCCGTTTATTTTGATTTTACCCTCAAGCACAAATTTTTCACAAGCTCGTCTTGAACCCAATCCTGCTTGAGCTAAAAACTTATTTATTCGCATCTTATATTAAATGTTGTTATTACTATTATAGCGTTTATAAAATAACTTAGCAATTAAAGAAAATACCAAATTATCCATCCTCCGAAGTCCCGACAAAATCGGGACGGAGGACGGGCAATTTCCAAATTACAAATAATTTCAAAATCTCAAATTAAAATGACCGAAACTATTTTGAATTTCTATATTTGTTTATTGAAATTTACCTGCCCCGTGAAATACGAAGTCCAGCCCTTGCGGGATTTCACAGGGTAAAATATTTGCCTGCCCCGCCCGTCCCGTAGCGAAGTGTTCTGGGATAAGGAATGTAGTGACCCCAGTTGGATAATAAATCCAACGGGGTAAACTGTACGGGGGTGCTTGAAATTCGGAATTTAATAAATAATTGCAACGATAATTAGGAAAATTTCTACTAGTAGTAACTACCATTGTTCAACAGAATTACTTAAGATAATATCACATAAATCGTATATAATTTCACGCTGAGCATCTTCTTCGGTCAAATTTTCAACATCACTTTCGGTTTCTGGTTCATTCTCTGGATTGCCATAAACAGCCTTTAAGGACATGTTCTTATTTTGCCAGATTGTAGAATTCTTGATCATGTCTTTAAGCTCAATTGAAAAGCGAATTGTAGTCTGCCATTCTTGTGGATTTTCTCGGACATCGTAAGAAAAAACAGCTTTGTTATAAGATAAAACTGTACCACTCACTTCCATATCTGCATTATCAGCCATAATTTTTAATCGATTATCTGAGATGATTTTTTCTGTTAAATATGTAATGATTAATTCTGGAAGTTCATATTGTTCAGAGTTATTTTCAAATTCTGAAATCATTACTGTTTTAAGATGTGGATTGGCACGACTATAGAAAGAATAATGAACGCATCCATATAAGCATAAAATTATACTGATTAAAAAAATTAAAAATAATTTTTTCATTTAAAACCTCCAAAATGTTTAAAAGTTTTTATTTATTTATTTGTCAAGGATATTAAAAAATATTGACTAAAAATATCTTCTTAAATGATTTGATTTTTGGAGGCTAAATGAATAATGATAAGATATTAACATTACAGGAAGTTGCAGATATGTTAAAAGTATCTCCAGAAACAGTATTGAACTTGCTTTCGCAAAAAGAAATTAAAGGCATAAGAGTTGGCAATCAATGGAGATTTATGAAAAGTGATATTGAACAGTGGCAGACTGAGCAAGGAAAACCAAATGTTGAAAAGATTGCCTTGGAAAATGTGGTTAGTCGTTTCTTTTCATTTATAAATAGTGATTTCATTTTGATGGATTTGAAAACAGGGAATCGTTTTGAAATTTTAGCCCAGATGGCTCAGTTTGCTAAAGATAATGGGATTTGCACAAAACAAAGTTGGCTTTTTGATATGCTAAGCAAAAGGGAAAGACTGATTTCAACTGGTATTGGCAATGGTATTGCATTCCTTCATCCTAGAAAAATATTTTCAGAAAAAATTAGTTTTTCTGGTGTTTTACTTGGGATTTCCAGAAAAGGAGTTGATTTTAGAGCAATGGATAATTGTCCAGTTAATCTTTTTATCCTGATACTTATGAAATCAGAGCAACAACATCTTTTTGTACTTTCATATTTAAGCCAAATATTTAGAGATGAGTCACTTAGAGAAAAAATTTTGAATGCAAAGAATAAAAAAACAATCCTTAAGTTACTTGAAATTAAGATTAAGTAAAAAATTTTGTATATTTTCTATCTAAAAGGGTAGTTAAATACAATTATTGTAAGATATAATAATTAAGTAAGTATTTTATCTTTTTATAGATAATTGAATTGCTATGTAGGTGAGTAAAATACTGGTGGGCCCAAGAGGGCTCGAACCTCTCACCGCCCGGTTATGAGCCGGGAGCTCTACCAGATGAGCTATGGGCCCTATCCGCCAACTGGCGGATAAAGTTTTTTAAAAATTTTGTTAGTTAATTTTGTCAAGTTTTAATAGAAAAAATGAATAATTATTGTCACTAAATCACGAAGATAGAATTTGTGTTTTATCTCAATACATTGAAATAATCTTTGTGTCTTAGTGTCTTAGTTGCAAAATATAAAAAATGAAAGAGTTCAAATTAGTTTCTGATTATACACCAAAAGGTGACCAGCCCCAAGCGATTTCTGAGTTAACAGAAGGCATTCAAAAAAATAGAAAATATCAAACTCTCTTAGGTGTTACTGGTTCAGGTAAGACTTTTACCATTGCAAATGTTATCAAAAATGTTAATCTTCCGGCTTTAATAATTTCACATAATAAAACCTTAGCTGCTCAACTTTACGGAGAGATGAAACAGCTTTTTCCTGAAAATGCTGTAGAATATTTTGTTAGCTATTATGATTATTACCAACCCGAAGCTTATTTACCTATAACAGATACCTATATTGAGAAGGATGCAGATATAAACGAACAGATTGATAAATTGCGTCTTCGTGCTACAATGTCACTTATGGAACGAAGAGATGTTATTATTATAGCGAGTGTTTCCTGTATATATGGATTGGGGATCCCAGAAGATTATCGTGAATCTTTGATTGATTTACATGTAGGACAAAATATTGAGAGGGACGACCTTCTCAGAAAGTTAGTAGATATCTATTATAATAGAAATGATTTTGAGTTTCAGAGAGGTACTTTTCGAGTTCGTGGGGATGTTGTAGAAATATATCCTGCATATTTAGAGAATTCAATTCGAGTAGAATTCTCATATAATCAAATTAACTCACTTAATCGTATAAATCCTCTTACTGGAGAAATTATGGAAGAATTAGGAAAATATTCTGTTTATCCTGCAAAACATTTTATTACTTCTCCTCAGAAATTGGAAACTGCTCTTGATAGCATAAGTCAAGAATTGCAAGAAAGAATAAAGTGGTTTAAATCCAGAAATATGTTATTGGAAGCTCAACGAATAGAACAGCGAACGAATTTCGATCTGGAAATGTTAAGGGAAGTTGGATATGTTTCCGGAATAGAAAATTATTCCAGACATCTTTCAGGCAGAGAACCTGAACAAAGACCATATTGCTTATTAGATTACTTTCCAACAGATTATCTAATAATAATTGATGAATCTCATGCAACAATTCCTCAGCTTCATGCAATGTATGGTGGAGATTATTCCAGAAAGAAAAGTTTAGTAGATTACGGATTTCGTCTTCCATCTGCTTTTGATAATCGTCCTTTAAAATTTGATGAGTTTGAAGAAATGATTAATCAGGTTATTTATATGTCTGCAACTCCAGCAGAATATGAATTGGAAAGATGTAATGGTGTTTTTGTTGAACAAATTGTTCGTCCCACTGGATTGATAGATCCTGAAATGATTCTAAAACCAGCAGAATATCAAGTGGATGACCTTCTTGAGCAAATACAAAAGCATGTTGTGAAGAATCAAAGAGTTTTAGTTACTACTTTAACTAAAAAAATGGCTGAAGACCTCACAGAATATATATCACATACCGCACAAAAAGTGAAATATTTACATTGTGATATAAATACTTTAGATAGAACCAAACTAATAAGAGAGTTAAGGCTTGGAGAAATTGATGTACTAATTGGAGTCAATCTTTTAAGAGAAGGACTCGATCTGCCAGAAGTTGCTCTTGTAGCAATTTTAGATGCTGATAAAGCTGGATTTTTACGCTCTGAACGTTCGCTTATTCAGACTTCAGGAAGAGCTTCGAGGAATATTGATGGGAAAGTTATTCTATATGCAGATGAAATTTCAGAAGCTATGAAAAAAGCAATTTCAGAAACTGATCGTCGTAGAACAAAACAGCAAAAATATAATATCGAACATAACATAACACCTGAATCAATTCAAAAAACTATTGACAGCATTATGCTTTCTACTACTGTTGCAGACCAAAAGAAGGAAGAGAAAATAAAAAAGCTTGATTTCAAGCAGTATGTTAATATAAATAATCGTGATGATGCTATAAAATTGCTTATTCAAGAGATGAAAAGATTGGCAAAGGAATTAAAATTTGAGGAAGCAGCAGAAATAAGGGATAGAATCCTTGAATTGAAAGAGATGTGAATAAAAGATGAATAATGAATAATGAATAACGAATTATGAATAAAGAATATTATATGATTACCTTACGATACGAGTGAAGCAAGTTAATGACCTTATGACAGCGACTTGTCTTGGCACCGAACCCAGAAGCGTTATAAATTGTAAACTTTTACCATTAAATGTTTAATATGAATTTCAAAAAGTTTCAGTTAATATATTTAAATAATTTTTCGTGTAAGTTAGTGTAAGTTAGTGTTGTTAGTGGTTAAAATATATAAGGAGTTTTATGACTGATAGAATTACAAACCCAGAATTACTTGAAGAGGATATTAAATATGATACTACACTTCGACCAAAACGGTTAATAGATTTTGTTGGGCAGGAAAAGATAAAAGAGATTCTTTCAATAACTATCGAAGCCGGGAAATTGCGCGACGAAGCTATTGACCATATCCTTTTTTATGGTCCACCAGGACTTGGAAAGACTACTCTTGCAAATATCATTGCAAACGAGCTTAATACTGATATTAAGACAAGTTCAGGTCCCGTAGTAGATAAACCAGCAGATCTTGCTGGAATTCTCACAAATCTAAGTAAGCAGGATGTTTTATTTTTGGATGAAATACATCGTTTAAATCATATTGTTGAGGAGTATCTTTATCCAGCAATGGAGGACTTTAATTTAGAAATTATTATTGACCAGGGTCCGAGTGCAAGGTCTTTACGGCTTAATTTAGAGCCATTTACATTAATTGGTGCAACAACTCGTGCTGGGTTGATAACTTCTCCACTTAGAAGCAGGTTTGGACTTACACTTCGCCTGGATTACTATGGAGTTGATGATATCTTTAAAATTGTCATACGATCAGCTCGAATTTTAAAAGTTGAAATTAATGAAAATGGAGCAATGGAAATTGCAAAACGCTCTCGTGGCACACCTCGTGTTGCAAATCGTCTTCTAAGAAGAGTTCGTGATTATGCTCAAATAAAAGGGGATGGTAAAATTAAAAAAACCATTGCCTACAAAGCTCTGAAAATGCTTGATGTTGATGAACTAGGGTTGGATGATATGGACAAGAAGTTGATTACAACAATTATAAAAAATTACAATGGCGGTCCAGTTGGTTTAAAAACTCTGTCAATGGCAGTTGGAGAAGACCCGGGCACGATTGAGGAAATTTACGAACCATATTTGGTGCAACAAGGTTTTTTGAAACGAACATTAAGAGGAAGAGAAGTGACAAACATTGCATATAAACATTTTGGTATAGAAAGATTAGGTAAAGTTTTAAAACAAAAATCGTTGTTTGAAGAATAGACTTGTATTTTAGATATATAGCTCTTAAATAATGCGGTTATAAAAAGGTTAATGAATAACAGACATCTAACGGGGTAAACATTTTTTAATAAACATCCCGATCTATTAGAATGCTCATCCACCAATGGTGGATAAACCTGTTTATGACATTAACTTATTTATTAGAAGTATCTGTTAGTTAAAGGAAAATCCTTCGGATGTCAGTTATTTAAATTGTATTTCAGATTTATCAATTAAAAATTGTATCCCATTGAAAGCTGATGAATAAAGCCTAATTCCCCAAAAGAATTAATTGCATAATCAAAATTATAATCTTTCCAGTTAAAGCCAAAACCTGCTGAAATTCCAGACAAAAAATCTATATTAGAACCTACATGCCAATCACTTGCATTTGTACGGTATCCGCATCTTAATTTTAGATTACTACGGAGATTCGTTTCAAATCCAATAGTACCATAAAAATCATTATCCATTGGTTTGTTTATGTCCAATGTTATAAATCCATTATTAAGATAATATGCAAAACCTGCTGCAAGGTAGAGGGGTAATTTTTCTTCTTCAGAATGAAACTTTGATATTTGGGTTCCTATATTTTTAGCTACAATTCCTAATTTTAGTCTGGGATTCGTTGTTTGATGTAATATGCAAATGTCTGCAGCTACTGCATGAGAAGAATATTCATCAATTGACTCGGAAATGATTTTTACATTAATTCCCCAATTTATGATATCTGAAACTGTCTTCCCATAAGATAATCCAAGCAATACATCATAAGAACCAAAAGTGCCAAGGTCAATTAGTTGCCGTTGGTCATCAATATCTGTTTTTGGAATATTACCTACACCAACAAATTTAGAAAATATTGCTATGGTTGATTTATCTGAAATAGGCATTACAAAGCTTACAGCTCCTCCATTAAAACCTACTAAATAATTAAGATAAGT
>DAOVPZ010000102.1 GCA_030628975.1 Candidatus Cloacimonadota bacterium | reverse complement strand
TTTCTCCCAACTTCTTAAAATCTTAATTCTTGTTATATTACTTTCAATCCATCTTCTTCCAGATCGGTCTAACTTTTCTATAAATCTGTATTTTGGTGCAAATCTCTTTTTTAGACTACTAAATTTTTCAAAAAATGTACCCGGAATTGCAATATCAATGTCTTTATGCCAGAATAAATTTCTATCTCTTACCAATCCAAGTAGTGTGCCAGACTCCAGCCAATATGGAATTCCATTATTTTCAAGAATTCGAATAGTATTACAAAGCATCTTTTTTAGGATTTTCTCTCTTCTTGCCATAACTCCTCAATCATTAAACTATTACTATTATAGATAATTTGCTGAAATATTAAAATACCAAAAGTTACCTTGTCTTTTATTGTCAAGGTTATTAATATCTAGAATAAAATTCCAAATTTTTAATTCCATAATACATTATGAAAGACAGCCAAGTTATGATAAATTTAAAAAGTATTATTAATAAAATTGTAGACAGACAGAAAGATTTAATAAAATTGTGGAAATCTTTATCTATTGCGGTTATTGAGGTAATCTTTATATGAATTATAAGTATCTTCTTTACATAGCAAAATCTTATTCAATACCAATTTTTACGCCAATTGTCCAATATCTGAAAGAAAAAGAGATTGATTTTTCTTTTTACATTTCAAACAAAGTAAAAGACAATTTCCCGCAAAACTGGAATGAGTATACTATATTTCAACATTTGAAAGATGCTATAAATTATAAACCCGATTTTGTTCTTGTTTCTGGAAATTTTGTTGACTTCCATATTCCAGGTATCAAAGTTCAATTATTTCATGGATTGGGAATTGAAAAGAAATCTCATTTCAAGATTCGTCACTTCTTTGATGTTTATCTGACTTCAGGTCCTTTTGTTACAGAAAAATTCAAAAAACTACTACAAAAATATAAATATTTCCTTGTCGAAGAAACTGGCTGGTCAAAAATTGATTATATTCTAAACTACCCAAAGGAAAATTTGCGAAAAAAATATGATATTGAGAAAAATGAAAAAGTAATTTTATATGCTCCCACATTCAGTAAAAAAATGCAATCAGCTAAAGAGCTTTTACCAATTATACCCGAAATAATTCGAAATGATGAGATATGGCTAATTAAATTCCATGAATTAATGAATAAAGAAATAATCCAAAAGTATGAAGAAAATAAGCCTGAAAATATTAAAATAATTAAATCAATTAATATAACCCCATATCTGCATATTGCTGATGTTCTGATATCTGATACATCTTCAGTAATCTATGAATTTATGGTTTTAGACAAGCCTATCATAACCTTCAGAACACAAAGCAGATTCGATAAAGGAATAAATATCTTAAACACAGATGAACTACGAACTGCCATTGATAGAAGTTTTAAGAATCCAGATGAATTTCATGAAAATCGTATAAAACATCTTAATGAGATAAATCCATATTTAGATGGTAATATCAGTAAAAATATTATTGAAAAGCTCCAGGATATAAAAATACACAATCGATTACCCAAAAAGAAAAAACCTTTGAATCTATTTAGAAAATTTCAAATTCTCTATCATGGAAAATATCGAAAGGGATATTTAAGATAATGATAAAAGTTCTATTCGACTTGAAAAAGGAATATTATTTTAACTCTTTTTTCCCATTATATAAAGAACTAGCAAAAAATCCCGGATATGATTTATGGATTTATGTAGGAAAAGACCAAAAACGCTTTCTGGGAATATTTATGATTTCTGAAACAAATCGAATAAAATCAAATTTTGAAAATCAAGGATACAAAATCACTGATGAAACTTCAGGCTTTGACTTTGTTGTTTGTGGAGATGCACTTAAAAATCCGGAAAGATATGGCAATGCTTTCCGTGTACATATTGATCATGGAGTGGGGATAAAAACATTAAGAATACGAAATATTGTAAAACAAAAAGATTATCACTATCATGTTTTTCTTGAAGGACAATATTGGTTTGACTATATAAAAAGTTTAGGTTGGGAAAATAAAGCAGATTTTTATATTACGGGAATTCCAAAATTAGATCCGTTTTTCTGGAAAAATCAATATGATAATAAGAATTTAATCTCAAAATTAGGTTTAAATCCATTTAAAAAAACCGTTCTTTTTGCCCCTTCTTACAAACCAAGTTGTATAAAATATCTTAAAGAAAAAATCATAAATTTGATTCCGGAATATAATCTTATTATAAAACTGCATCCATATAGCTGGGCAGGAAAATATGCACCCCATTCACACCATAAATTCTACGAAAAGTTGGTGAGTGCAAACGAAGAAATTTTTTTAATCCCAAAAACTGATTATGATATCTACCCTTATCTCTATTTGGCAGATACAATGATAAGCGATACTTCCAGTGTAATCAATGAATTTCTTGCTCTTGGCAAACACGGAATTATTTATGAGCTCCCGTATGAGAGAATGACACACAGTGATGGCATGCCAATTCTTTCCATTGACCCAAAAGATTGGCTGAAGGGAGCTTTCCCACATATCTCTTCTCCTGATGAATTGCTGGAATCTGTAAATTTAGCTATAAATCCAACTCAAGAAATGAAAAAGAAGCTTGCAGAATATCGCAATTATTTTTTTACTGGTTTGGATGGAGATGCTGGTAAAAGAGTGGCAAAATTAATTTCTGAAATATTTAAATCATGAAAATATTTTTCTTATTAATTATAATTTTTCTTTTATCTTCTCTACTATTTGCAGAAAGTGAATGGACAGTCCTTGTGTATATTGCTGCTGATAATACGCTTTTTAATGCTGCTTTTAAGGATATTAATGAAATGGAAGCAGTTGGTTCTTCTGATTCTGTAAATATAATTGTTCAAGTTGATCCGGTTGACCCAGATGTATATCCTTCATCTTACTTTGATTTTGGTGAAGCCAGAAGATATTTTATTACTCACGATGAAAATTCAGATTCGATAGGTTCAACCCTTTTATATGATTTAGGAGAGATAAATTCTGCTGACCCGACTGAAGTATCTGATTTTGCTAATTGGGGATTTTCTACTTATCCTTCTGAAAAAAGAATGTTGATTCTCTGGGACCATGGTAATGGTTGGTCAAAGGATGATGGAATCACAAAATCTGTTTGCAATGATTATAATT
The DNA here is from genome assembly GCA_030628975.1 of Candidatus Cloacimonadota bacterium. Taxonomy (GTDB): domain Bacteria; phylum Cloacimonadota; class Cloacimonadia; order JGIOTU-2; family JGIOTU-2; genus JAGMCF01. Next base: position 1,761 of record DAOVPZ010000102.1, on the reverse strand, counting down.
CTGGTGATAATATCAGTGTCGCGGATGGTGAACTGAAACAAGCAATCTCAAATATAAATTATCATCTTGATATTCTTGCTTTTGATGCATGTTTAATGCAAATGCCGGAAGTAATTGGTGAAATTTATGAATACTGCGATTTTGTGATTGGTTCAGAGGATGAGATTCCAGAAGATGGATTACCCTATGGAGATATCACATATCATCAAGATGGTATCTTTGACTATCTTGTTGAAAATCCATCTTGCTCTCCTGAAGAATTCTCTAATGAAATTGTTACACGATATATCAATTCATATTTGTATGGGGGTTCGCAGGCAACCGCAGATGACATTTCTCTTTCTGCAATAAAAATTGAATACTTTCCAGAGTTTCAAAATAAATTATTCTCTTTTACTTCAGAATATTCTGATACACTTAACAATTATATTTATGAAAATGTGCGCGCAAACATTCAAGTTTTCAATAATTCAAATATTGATGTTTATCAGCTTTTCAGTCAACTCGCCAATTATACAGAATTTCAAGAATCTACAAATGAAATTTTATGTATTATAGATTCTATGGTTGTGCGTTCTATTGCAGTATATAATAATGAGATTATATCAGACATTGGCAGAATGTCACTTTATTTTCCACAATATTCAACAGGTTTTTTTGATAGGTGGCAAAAGTATTATCAACTTTCATTTGTGAAAGAAACTCGCTGGGATAGATTCTTAAATTTTTACTACAATGACGATAATCAATACCCAATCATAAAAAATTTTTCTATATCTTCGGTTAATAATTTTGTTCAATTTTCATGGCAGGTAATAGATGCATCATATATTAAGTATAACCTCTCTTATAACCCAAACCAGGATAACTATTATGTTCCGATACATGACTCAACTTATATATTCTCGCATAACCTTACAACAACTTTACCTTCAGGAACCTTTAATTTTATATTAATGGCAGTAGACGAATTTGAAAATAGATCTTGTGTTTGGAAAACTGCTATCATTTCAGATAAATCTGTTTTTAAATTCTTTCCTAATCCTTACTTTGTAAATGACGATGAAAATGGTAGGTTCATTTTTTCAACAGGAAATTCTGAAAAAGCAGAAATTTTTATCTATAATTTTGCTGGAGAATTAGTTGAAAAATTAATAACATTATGTGAAGAAAACTCAACCTGCGAATTACCATTTTCACCTGAGAATTTATCATCTGGAATATACTTCTGCTTTCTTAAAACAGGTGATAGGACTAATATTTTAAAATTAGCAATAATAAAATAAAATCGTCTGTGTATAATTTGTGGATAAGTGGGTTTCTAAGGGCTTTATTTTTTATAATCTACACAATAATGGTAACTTACAAGATTTCATTATTTTTAGTAAAGTGCATAAGTGCAATTTCTGAAACTTGTTAAATATCAATTAGTTAGAAAAAAAAGGCTCATTTCTGAGCCATTTTGATTAACAACTTTTAAGCATAAATTATACTTATTTAAACTTCTCTTCCCCGCCAAATTGTCTATATAAACTCAAAGAATTTAGATTTTCTTCAATATCTTTTGAAAGATTGTTTGTCAGCAATCTTGCAATCAATTTACCAATTCCTGGACCAAGCATATATCCTTGACCACACATCCCAACTGCAAGGATGAAACCCTCTACCTCTGTTTTGCCAATAATCGGGAAGCCATCTGGAGTAGCTGGATACTGTCCTCGCCAGGTTCTTCTTACCTTAATATTTTTCAATTTAGGAAAT
>DAOVPZ010000100.1 GCA_030628975.1 Candidatus Cloacimonadota bacterium | reverse complement strand
CATATAAAGTATCAATTAAATTTCCATCTACATCTAAATGCGGAACATAACATTCAAAAGGCATATCGAATTGGGAAATATTAAATTTTCCTTCTTCATTAGTATGGGTCTTACAAGCATAATTCTGATAATTTGTTGAACTAGTATATTCTTTCATACAAAATATATAACATGAATCAATAACTTCCGGTGTTTGAAGATATACAGTATAAATTCCGTTTTCTACATATTTTCCATCTGAGTTTTTACCATTCCAACATACTTGGTGGATACCAGGATACAATTCTTCATCAATAAAAATTCTTACAGTATCAGTTTTATTTTTATACTCAGAAATATATATATAACATTGAGAATGATAACCAATTCGAAAAGCAATAGTTGTACACGAAAAGAATGGATTTGGATAATTTCCATATAGTTTTGTTTCAAATGATGGTATTGTATCAACACTATCAATAATCATATTATAATTCATCTTTTTAATAATAGAATCAGATAATTCAAGATAATATTCTGGAAGGATTGCCACATCAGGTACTGGAATTCCATTAACATCATATACATATCCTGTAATGTCAGAATGACTTTTATCAGGTTCAGTAGATTTACTACATCCTGAAATTATTAGTAAAAACAATATCATAAAGATAGTGATATTTCTAATTATCTTTATACCCTTCATCATTTTTTTCTTGTGCTCAAAAGCTTGAATCACTAAATATTATTCATATATAATTTTCAATATCTGATTTATTTTTTGATCCTGCATAGCTCTCTCTTTCCCATCCAAAAAGCTTACCTTAATATCAACATTATCCTTACTTGGAAAACCAAAATACAATGTCTGGCTATGTTGATTTGTTGTACCTTTTCCACCCTGAACTTCTCGGATCTGTTTCAAACTATTTTGTGTAACTTCAACTCGTGTACCAATAATTGGTGTCTTCCCATTTTTATCCAAAATTTGTATTTCCAGCCAGTTTTTCTCTTCGCTTTCATTCGTGAAAAGATGAATGCCGTCACTACTGCAGACAAGCAAATCTAAATCACCATCATTGTCATAATCTGAAAATGCTGCTCCCCAAGAATTGAATGTTCTAACTCCAGCAAAATATGTTATATCAGTGAAAGTCTTATCTCCATTATTTAGATATAGATAGCTTCTTCGGTTGGGATATATTGAGGTTATAAAAAGGTCAAGATAGCCATCACTATTCACATCACCCCAGGACGGGTCACTGTGGCACTCATCATAAGTAATTCCTGCAGATTCTCTTATATCAGTAAACTTTTTCCTTTTTAAATCATTTTCAAGAAGCATTGTCATATCAGAAAATTCAATATATCTTGGATGTGCTAAATTGGCTGAAATCAAATCCAGATCTCCATCATTGTCAAAATCTCCCCATTCAGAACCTATCGTATGCCCAAACCATTCATCAACATAATTTCCTTCGACTCCAACTTGTTCAGCAACATTTTCAAAAGCTTTTCCATTTTGATTATTCCAGAGAAAATCACGGTCAAGTCTATAATTTGAAACAAAAATATCAAGATCGTTATCATTATCAAAATCTCCCCAGTTTACTCCCCTACCAGCTTGATTTTCCTTAAATGGTGGGATAATATTTTGCGATTCTGTAACATCAGAAAATTTACCCTTTCCTTCATTATGAAATAGAAAATCTGGTTCACTATCGAAAACCTCCCATCGTTCATAATTTGCTAAATACAAATCTGGAAAAAGGGCTCCATCAAAATCTCCCCAGGCTGCACCTTCGGTCTGTAATGTATCTGCAAGAGGTGTATCTGAAGTGATATCTTGAAAAGTCCCATCACCTAAATTTCTAAATAAAATATCATCCTTTTCCGTGCTTGATGACGGTGCAAAAAAATCAAGGTTTCCATCTCTATCAAAATCAGCCCAAATTCCACCATTTGTTTTACTTTTAGAAATTCCTGCTTCCTCACTAAGATCAGTAAAAGTGCCATCTTTATTGCTTCTCAAAAGTGTATTACCATCTAATAAAATATCATCATATCCATCATTGTTATAATCTCCCCAGCCAATCCTTGATTTTTTGTATTCTGAAAGTCCAGCTTTTTCGGTGACATCTGTGAAAATAGGACCTTTATATTTACCCCAAACTCTCGCAAATTGAATAAAATCATCTCCGCCATCTGAAAATTCAAAATAGATTTCTTGAAGAAGTGAATCTGCTTTTGGAGCCCACTTATTTCGCTCATCACCTATTTTCACTGCTGTTAACAAGTGTTCAAATGCAAGGGCTTTTTGATCAAGTTGTCTTTCAGTTTTACCCATAACATAATAAAACTTAGTGGTGAAATTCTTTGTATCAATTTTTGACAACTCATCTAAAACTTCTTCATATTTTTCATTTTCATAAAGAATTTGAGCAAGGGTGAAACGGTATTCTTGAAGCCTTTCTGATTTGCTCTTCTTACTCCAAAATTCAAAAACAGGTTTATCTTCAGATTTTTCAACTTGTGAAATTATCATTTTCATTTTGTCTTCATAAAAAACCAGTTTCTCCTTTAGATCTAAATAATATCGAGCAACCATATTAATCATTTTGGGGGAGTCTGAAAAATTAATCTCAAGAAATGTTAAGACAGAATCTAATTTCTCTTCTTGATCAAGATTATCATAAGAATAAAGTAAATATCGCCAGCCAAGTGCTGACCATTTATTCTCATCATATTTTTGCAAAAACTTAATTAATCCTTCTGCTCGTAATGAGTCATCCCTCATTACTGCATACTCAAAAACCTTCTCTTGCCCGGATTTATTTGCAATAATACAAGTGGGATATTTCATAACAATTGTATCTAAGATCACTTCAGCTTGCTTATTTTCAAGAGCAGTTTCAAAAATATATTTTACTTGTAAGCGAAGACTGTCTGGTAAGTTACTTTGTATAATAAAGTTTAGATACTTTTTCTCAGAATCCTGCAAATCTTCTTCGTCAACTTCTTGTCTGCCAAAGGCAGATTCTTTGGATTTTAAACAAATTTTTATAAATGTTTCATAACCATAAAAATTATCTGGTTCCTTTTCAATAAATTTTTCTGCATAATTTTTTGCTTTTGTTAATTCTCTATACCTGAAATAATGTTTGGCTTTATCTAGTAAGTTATTAAAATCTCTTTTTTTTGTAATTGTCTTCTTTAAATTATCAATTGATTTAATTACTGTTGTTTGGGTGCAGGATAATAAAAAAACTGATAATAAAATATATATGATGAGCTTTTTCATATTTTTGAAATTCCTTACCTTTTCTAAATCCACTCTATAAAGCTTGTCATTATACATAAGTCTGTAAATCCTTTTCTACAGGGTGTTTAGAAGCCCACGATTTTAATCGTGGGTAACGATAATGTTCCAGGTTTTTAACCATTTTAATGGTTTCATAAACCGTTAAAACGGTTCATATATTCGGGTTACTTATCTACCCACAAATAAATTTGTGGGCTTCTTTTAAAAATTCCAGATCTGTGTATAATGACAAGCTATAAAGAGGTGAATCCAGATTTTCCCGATTTATTAGTCTCGATTAAGCACCAAGCCTGAACGGATCGGGATCCCGATTATGCTTGGAATCAGGAGGGGTGTTTAACACGCTATCTGTAAATAAATAATAGATATAAAATTTAGAATTCAGCATTCAAAGAAAAATAAAACGATGGTTTTTGTTTCATAAAATCCTGATCTGACCTCCAAGCCCAATCAAATTTTAACACAAAATAACCCATATTCATTCTGGTGCCAAAACCGTATCCCATTTTTAAGTCATTTAGTTTTGATGATTTTAAATCCTCATAATCATCCCATACATATCCTATATCTGAAAATATAGCGCCTCTAATATTTCTTATCCATATTGGTAAAGGAAACCCAAGTCTCAGATCCTCAATAAATGGATAACGAAATTCTAAACTGCTTACAGCCATATTATATCCATAATATTCATCATTTAGATATCCTCGCAAATTATAATAACCACCTAAAATAAATTCATCTTTGTCTTTTCCGGTGCTTGCACCAATTTTTAATTGGGTAGCAAATTGATATTTCCTGGAAAGTGGAAGATATTTACGAAAATCACCATAAAAATTCAAATAATTTAATTTTTTGCTAAATGATTTCTCAGCTCCAATACTTATCCTTGATCCCTTGATAGGACCTGTCAGACCCCAAAGTGCTGTATCATGTATAAAAAATAATGCAGTTGAATAAATTGTCGATTCTTCTGAAAATGAAGGCTCCTCATGCCAGTCATTATTATACCATCTATACCATTCTATGCTCCAGAATCTCAACATATTATAAAAATCAAAACGGTTAAATTTATCAAAAGGATAACTTATCAGAGTTTGAACCCCGATATTTCTCTCCTTCTTTAAACCATCATATAAATAATATCCATCTGTAAAACAGTTATAGTAATAATAGTTATCAATCAGATGAAAAATACTAATTCCATAATCAATCCGCTTTTTTAGATAATAATAATTGATAATTATATTGCTTTCATCTATAGAGCGATTTACATCAGTCATTATCTGAATATGATGATTACCCAAAATATCACTTAGAGCAATCCATAATTGTGCTGATAAACCGTATCCAGTAGAATATCCCAATCCACCATATATAAGATCCGGAGTAAAAATAAGATGATAATCTTTGATTTCAGGTTCTCTTTCTTTTGTTGTATCAGGTTTGGCTTCCAGGCTATCCTTTTTCGATAAATAATCAGAATGGAATACAATTCTTTTTTCTGGAATAATCCGCTTTTTAATTTTATAAAATCGTTTATAATCAGAAATGGGAAATGATTCTTTAAACGAAATTTCCTCTGTTTCAATTAATGGAGAATATTCATAAAATTTAAGACTATCCAATGGGTTACTATAAAGGTAAAGGTCCCACCCTTTTTTGTAAAAT
>DAOVPZ010000131.1 GCA_030628975.1 Candidatus Cloacimonadota bacterium | reverse complement strand
GGTATAGGATTTGAAGAAAAAACTAAAATATTACATAATCTCAAATAAAATAATATTTGAGTAAAGGGAGCTAAAGTTTCATTCTCGGGAATTGATTGGCCCCTGCATTCGGAGGTTCGCCCGTTCTCCGAAGGATGAATCCGTTCTCCGAAGGATGAATCCGTTCTCCGAAGGATGAAAATCCTCCCGACCCAGCCAAATTTTGTTATATAAGGAGAGGTGACCGAGTTGGCTTAAGGTGCGCGCCTGCTAAGCGTGTGTGGGGTTAATAGCTTCACCCAGGGTTCGAATCCCTGTCTCTCCGCCATTTATAATTCAAAGTTCGAAATTTCGGACTTATTATATGAGATTGTTGGCAAAATGAAATGTATCTCGATTTTATCGAGACATCATAAGGTTCTAATCCATTCAATATAGCCATTTCTTTATTAATGAATAATTTTATATCTAATTATTTTTGGGGTGTCGTTTAATGGTAAGACAACAGACTCTGGATCTGTCTATCGGGGTTCAAGTCCCTGCACCCCAGCCATTTATTAGGAAAATTGCAAAATATCAACAGCTATCAAATAATTAATTTATGAAGTCTAAAAAAGACTTTTTCCCATTTTTATATATCTTACCAGCTGCTATTATTATCATTATTTTTCGCTTGGTTCCAATCATACTTTCATTTATACTAAGTTTCTTTAAATGGACAATAAAGGGTCCTGAAAAATTAATTGGATTAACAAATTACATTCAACTATTAAATGACCCAGAATTTTGGCAATCATTAATTAATACCTTCTATTTGGTAATATTTGTAGTTCCAATAACTTTAATACTTTCTTTATTCTTTGCAAATTTATTAAATCGTACCACAAAACTATCAGGTTTGTTTCGAACAACCTACTTTATTCCAACTGTTACATCATTAGTTGCTTTATCAATTGTTTGGAAACAAATTTTTGTACCTCAAAATGGTTTAATGAATCATATCTTAGGTTTTTTTGGTATCCATGGTTTAAACTGGCTTTCTGAGAGTAGAGGTATACTCACATTATTATTTGATTCTATGGGTATAAAAATAACCACCTTTCTAGGCGGACCATCTCTTGCACTCTTTGCAATAATCATAGTCAGTATCTGGCGAAGTTTAGGATATAATACAATCATATATCTTGCTGGCTTGCAAAATATCCCTGAAGTATACTATGAAGCTGCGGAGATAGATGGTGCAAGCAAAATTAAGCAATTCTTCAAAATTACTATCCCGCTTATCTCACCTACAACCTTCTATGTTTTATTAATGACAACCATCACTACATTTCAGGTATTCAGCCAGGTTTACTTGATGACAGGTCCACCAGTTGGCGGTCCTCTTGGCACCACAAAAGTAATTGTATATTATATATTTGAAAAAGGAATTGATGCTCAAGAATTTAGTTACGCAAGTGCAATAGCATTGGTACTATTTTTTATTATTCTATCATTAACTATGCTTCAAAAAAGATTGGAAAAAAGAGTCCAATATTAATATGTTTAAAAGAATATTAGGGAAAGGAATAACATATTTTTTTCTTATTCTGTGTGGTCTCGTTATGGTTGTGCCATTTTTGTGGATGGTCTCAACTGCAATGAAATCTCAAACTGATATTAATCGTGGAAGTGTTGGATTTATCCCTTTTACAAATGTCACATATTATCATATTGACGGCAAAAGAGAGAAAGCTGAAATTGTTACTCAAGATGAGGAATTTTCAGTTATAAATATCTACGATGAGGATGGGAAAACATTTAAAAAATCTTATGTAAAAGTTCCAAATTCCTCTATTACAACAGAAAAAAAGATTAAATTCAACTTTAAAAATATTTCTGAAGCATTCAATAAAGTCCCATTTGGAAGATATTTTCTAAACACGATTTTTGTGTCATTTTGTATATTATTAGGAGTTTTAATATCTTCTTCCCTTGCAGCTTATGCTTTCGCACGGATGCGATTCAAAGGTAGAGATTTTATATTTTACCTCTTTATTAGTATGATGATGATTCCCCAGCCAATCTATCTTATTCCATCTTATTATCTTCTTACAAAAATTGGATGGATAAATACTTACTTTGCATTAATAGTTCCATGGTTAGCAAACATTTTTGGTATATTTCTTTTAAGACAGCAATTTAAAACTATTCCTCAAGATCTGTTTGATGCAGCGGTTATTGATGGTTGTTCTCGTTTTGGAATATTATGGAGAATCATCTTACCAATTTCAAAACCTATTTTAGCTACAACTGCAATCTTTTCAATTATTGGTAGTTGGAATAGCTTTATGTGGCCACTCGTAATGACAAGTAGTGAGCATCTTAGAGTTCTACAGGTTGGACTTTCTTACTTTGCACAAGAAGCATCATCACATACTGCTTTGCTAATGTCTGCTTCCACCTTCTCGATTGCACCACTTTTGATATTATTTTTATTTGCTCAAAGACAAATTATATCAAGCTTTGTTACAAGTGGTTTGAAGGAGTAGTAATATATAGATTAACTTATAAAAAAAAATTCAAAAAAAGGAATCAAAAATGATTAACAAAAAAAACATACTCATTACCGATATTGGTAGCACCACAACAAAAGTAGTTCTATTTCAAAAACAAAATAATGAATATAAATTAATCGGATTAGAACATGTTCCCACAACCGTAGAAAAACCTTTAGAAGATGTAAAAATCGGAATTTATTACTCGATTAAAAAATTAGAAGAAAGCATTTCGCAAAAAATCCTCTCTGAAAATGCTACACCAGAAAAACTACATTTTCCAAATGACACATTTTATCTAACTACCAGCAGTGCTGGTGGTGGCTTGCAAATTCTGGTCTTTGGATTAACTCTATTTGATTCTGCAAATAGTGCAAAGCGTGCAGCTTTCGGTTCGGGTGGAGTTATTTTGGATACTTTTGCAATAAATGATAACCGTTCTCCAATAGAAAAAATGCAGTTGATAAGAATTCTTAGACCTGATATTATTCTCTTTTCAGGTGGTACAGATGGCGGAAATATTAGTAGTATTGTCAGATTAGGAGAATTAATCTCTCTTGCAAACCCAAAACCGAAATTTGGAGAGAAAACAAAAATACCACTTGTTTATGCTGGAAATAAAGATGCACAATCTTTTATTAAATCATTATTTTCTAAACAGTTTGATTTACATATTGTTCCGAATTTAAGACCAACTTTAAAAGAAGAAAATTTACCTCCCGCTCAAGAGAAAATTCATCAACTATTTATGGATAATGTTATGGAGCAAGCACCCGGTTATGGTGATGTTAAAAAATTTGTAGCAGATGATATTATTCCTACACCTTCAGGAGTGATAAATGCATTAAAGCTTATTAGTCAAAAATTAAATCAGAATGTTATGGCAGTTGATATTGGTGGAGCTACAACTGATATTTTCTCAAATATTTTGGGAAGATATTATCGCACAGTAAGTGCGAATTATGGAGTGAGTTACAGCATTTCTAATGTGATGGCAAATGCGGGTTTTGAAAATATTAAACACTGGTTACCTGATGATATGTCAGAAAGTTATATACGAAATTATATCAGCAATAAAATGCTTTATCCTACATACATACCGCAAGATGACTATCAGCTTGCAATTGAACATGCAGCAGCTCGCGAGGCTATCAGAATGGCAAAAGACCACCATATGAAAATGCACTTTAATACTGTAAAGATTGGCTTTTTGGATAAGCTAAAAGAAAGAGAACTTGATAAATTTATTGAAACTTTCTATGTTGAAAAAATGAGTGATATGCGAAAATTTCATCAGAAAGATATCAATATTTTGATAGGTGCTGGTGGCATAATTTCCAATTCTCCAAATTTACAACAGAGTCTTATTTCTATTGTTGATGGTTTGAAACCTCAAGGCATAACAG
>DAOVPZ010000036.1 GCA_030628975.1 Candidatus Cloacimonadota bacterium | reverse complement strand
GAGATAAAGACAATAAAATCTTTAAAAAGAAAGATTGGAATCCATGATATTAGAGCTTTCTTAGAAATTTATAAATTTTGTAGAAAAAAGCAATTTGATATAATTCATACTCATTCTTCAAAAACTGGATTTCTTGGTAGAATAGCTGGCAAATTATCAGGTTGCAGAAATGTTATTCATACTGTTCATGGATTTCCTTTTAACCAGTTTCAACCTAAAATAGTTCAGCTTATTTATATGTTCATAGAATGGATAGCAGCAAAATTTTGTAATAAAATTGTATTTGTTAACAATTCTGAAAGAGAAATGGCAATCAACAAAAATTTAGTTCCTTCAAATAAAACAGTTACTATTTATAATGGAATTAAAATTCAAAAAATTACAAAAAAAAAACACTTTGAAGAATTTGAAAATAATTTTATTATTGGTAGTGTATTAAGGTTTTCAAAACAAAAAAATATAATTAGTATGATAAATGTTGCTATTCGTGTTTGTGAAAAGAATAAGAATATTAAATTTGTATTTCTTGGAGAAGGAGAACTTTTTCCTATTTGTAGCCAAATGGTAAAAGTTGCAGAACTTCAAAATCAAATTTTGCTAAGAGGTTGGCGATTAGATGTAATAGATTGGTTGCAAAATTTTGATGTATTTCTTTTATATTCAAATTGGGAAGGACTTTCTATAGCAATTTTAGAAGCAATGGCTGTTGGATTGCCAATTGTAGCTTCTGACATAAAAGGTAATAATGAGCTTGTTTCTGATGAGAATGGTTTTCTCGTTTCACTTCATGAAATTGACAAATTAGTAGACCTTTTAATAAATCTTCCCTATAAAAGAAATGATTTAATTAGATTAGGAAAAAATTCGCAAAAGATTTTAAAAGAAAAGTTTAATTTAGAAAAATTTGTAAAAAGTTATGGAAAAATTTATGAAATATAAATTCACACCAAGACAATATTTTACATATTTTTTTTCTAAATTTGGCAATCTATTTAATAGTTTTTATCCCATACCAAAAAGAAAATACGGAATTAGTGTAATGATTCGTGTAAAAAATGAGGAGCAATGGATTGCTGTTTCACTTAGTTCCTTGAAAGGGTTTGCTGACGAAGTAATAATTGTAGATAATGGTTCTACAGATCATACTATAAATGAGATCCTTAAAGTTAAATCATCATTGCCATTTCCAATTATTTTGAGGAAAAATTCTTCACCAGATATATGTCAAATAAGTAACGAAGCTCTATCTCTCACTTCATACAGATGGATTATGCGTTGGGATGCTGATTTTATTGCATATACATCTGGTTATAGAAATATTATAAAATTGAGGAAATACTTGCTTTCTTTAAACCAAAATAATTATTATCTTATTTATCCCATAATGATTAATTTTGCAGGCGACTTATTTCACCTTCAAAACAAATATGAATTACATTCTGAAGGATATATTCATACTTATTATCCAGCATTGAAATATATAAAAAGAGGAAAATTTGAATTTTTGAAAGTTCCTTTTTTCTTTAATATAAAAAGAATTTCTACTATCCATTTTATTCATATAGGAACAGCAAAATCCCTTGATAAATTACTTTATCGGTTCTTCTGGTTAAAATGGTTGAAAGAGAAAGACTTTGATAAATATCCAACAGTTAACAAATTTATCGAAAAAGAAGCAAAAGAAAAATGGGATTCAGCGAGTTTTGAATCTATTATAAAAAAATTGTTTTATGGAATAATTTGTAAACTAAAAAAATACGATATTGCTGAATTTGGGGATTATCCAGAACTTATAAAACAAATGTTAAAAAATCCACCTTTTAGAATAATCTATAAAAATGGAAAACCTTATTCCAGAAGTGATTTTTAATGGATTTCCAACGATGATTATTGAATATATTATATTTTTTCTTTTTTCATTTTGTTTAACTTATCTCTTAGTCCCTCTCAATATTCGATTTTCGAGGAAATTTAATCTAATTGATGTTCCGCATGAACGAGGAATCCACAAAAAAGAGATACCTCTTGCAGGAGGGTTTTCATTTGCAATTCCAATTATCCTTTTGCAATTAGTATTCATCTTTAAATATCAAGAATTGTCCTTTCATATGTTGAAACTTGCTGTTGGAAGCTTTTTTATTCTTACCCTTGGATATTTGGATGATAAGCGAAAATTTACTGCAAATTATAAACTGTTGTTTCAAATTCTTATTATTATTGCTATGTATTACTGGGGATTTAGGATTGAGTTACTTACTAATCCATTTGGAGCAGATTTTAAGCTTGGAATACTTTCCTTTCCTACAACAATTATCTGGTTTTTATTAGTAATTAATGCATTCAATCTTATTGATGGAATAGATGGGTTAGCTTCAGGAATTGCAATAATAGTTTCTGCAGTCCTTCTTGCGATGGGAATTATAAAAACTAATGGGACAGTAATTTTATTATCTATAGTTTTAATTGGTAGCAATCTTGCCTTTTTACGATATAATTTCTATCCTGCTAAAATCTTCATGGGAGATACGGGATCATTATTTATTGGCTTTAATATTGCTGCAATTTCCATTATTGGAACATCCCAATATAAAGGATTTATTGCTATGACATTACTTATACCATTAACAGCTTTAATTATTCCAATTAGTGATACATTCACATCAATTCTGAGAAGATTAAAAAGAAAAGAAAATATTTTTAAACCAGATAAAGAACATTTACATCATAAAATGCTTAAGTTAGGGTTTTCTCAAAAAGCTATTGCTTTAATTAGTTATTTTATTACTTTTACATTTGGACTAATTGCTCTCGGGTTTTCACTTATAGATAAGCGAGTCTTATTTAGTTTATTAATAATTTTAGGTATATTAGTTTTAATTATCATTTATTATATTATTAAAAAGGAATTTTTTAAATGAAGAAGCAAATTTTAATGTTCGTAACTCTTGTCATTTTCTTCTCAAAATTATTTTGTTATGAAGCCGAAGATATTTACTTGAGCAACTGGAAAACTTATACAAATACAACTTATATTCATCAGATTTTTTGCAAGGGTGATTCTATTATTGCAGCAACATGGGGTGGAGTGAGTATCTTTAATAAACAAGATTCAACTTTTTCTACATTAGTAAAAAGTGATGGATTGAGTAAAAATGAAGTTCGTTCAGTTCATTATATTTCTCCGATTGATGAATTCTGGTTTGGTACTTTTCTTGAAGGAATTTCCCGTTATAAAGATGGAGAATTTCTTAAGCCATATCAAGAGAATCAAGGTGTTGAAGGTGATTATATTAATGATATTGATGATAATAATGAATTCGTTTTTGCTGGAACCGATAAAGGTCTTATCATGTTTGAAATAGTAGACAATGAAATACAGTTTAAAAAGACCTTCATTGCCCCAAGATGGCTATCTGATAATTCAGTAAACTGCATAACTTTTGATGATTCAAATAGAATTTGGGTAGGCACAAATCAGGGAATTGACTATGCAATAATAAATTATGATTCAATGTTGGTAGTTAGTGATTGGTGGCATCATATTAATAATAATACAACAGGTTATCCTTTTGCAGAAGAAAAAATTACATGTATTGATTATTATGATGGTAAAGTTTATTTTGGAACAGAAGATGGTTTTGCTATAATTAATAAAATATATTCAGATTCATTAGAATTTAATGAATTTACATATAATTTACCAACAAGAGAAATTTCTTCAATTTTAGCTGTTGATGATTCTACTGTGTGGGTTGGATTTGGAAAGTGGAATGAGACAAATCAAAGATATGATTATGCAAAAGGAGTTGGTAGATATAATTTGTTAAATCCTGATGATTACAAAGTTTGGGATGAAGATGATTCTTTATTTAACCAAATTTCTGATATAAAGGTTGATGAGGATGGAAATGTCTGGCTGGGCACCTGGGAGGAAGGTTTATACTGTTATAAAGATGAAGACTGGGAACAGTATAAAAAAAATTGCATTAGTTCAAACATTGTAGCTATTATGATGTTTGATAATAATAATGATTTGTGGTGTGGTTTTAGCAGATTAAATCTTTCACCTGCAAGTAAGAAAGGTGTTTCTAAATTTACTGGTTTTCAATGGGTTAATTATAACAAAAATAACTCTGGTTTAGGAAATAATACTGTATATTCACTATGTGAGGACAAATCAAGTAATATATGGTTCGGTCATTGGGGAGGAGGGGTTGCAATATCAATTGTTGATAGTACTGAAAATGTTTGGGAAAACCATATCCAAAGTAATACTGACTGGATAATAAGTTCATCAATTTCATTTTTAGAATGTGATGGGGAAGGTAATGTCTGGATTGGTGGTTATGCAGCAAGTCCTGGTCCTGGGGGAGTAACAATATGGAAGCCAGATAATACTAATCTTCAGTTTACTCAACCAATTCTTATTAATCAAAAAGCTGATATGTTGACAATTTTGTTACAAGAAGAGAAAGTTTGGTTAGGATGCTATTATACGGGTATTCAATACTGGGATGCTCCCGGATTTCCGCAAACAGGTGGTGCACATTGGCATTCATTTCCCACAAACTTTCTTGATGGAAATTGTTTTGATTTTGATGTTCAAAGAACAAATTATGGTAACTACATTTTTGCAGGATGTATAGATGGCCTTTATATGTATGATGAATATGGGGATGAATGGTATAAATATGCTAATGGTCTTATTGAAAGTGTAAAACAGTATTTTTGGAATGGTATTGAATGGCAAAATTGGATATATTATTGGTATGATGAACAGGGAAATCCAGAATCGAGATTGGGTTCTGGAAAAAGCAACCAAGTTAATGATATTTTTGTAGATCCACATGGCAGAAAATGGATTGCAACAAATGGTGGAGGTATCTCGGTTCTTGATGTGGATAATTATTATTTTACTAACTTCACTACTGAGAGTAGTGATTTATGCGGTGATGTCGTTCTTTCTTTTGCGTATAATTCTTATTCAGGTGAATTGTTTGTTGGTACTACTGAAGGACTTTGTAGTTTTAATATTGGTGCAAGCAATAAAGACAAATCCCAATCTAAAATAGTTGAAAAAGTGAATGTATTTCCAAATCCATTTATTACTTCAAAGCATAGTAATATTTATTTTGAAGCATATCCTCATAAAAAGTTACCACATGGTAAAAATTTATTATATATATATAATTTATCCGGTGAATTAATAACAATATTAAAAGAGTCAGATAAATATAGATTTTGCTGGGATGGAAAAAATAAAGATAAACCTGTAGCCAGTGGAATTTACTTTTATGTTTTGTCTTCTGAATTTGGTGATACTAATATTTTAGGAAAATTTGCAATAATAAGGTAACGAACTGGTTAAACTGGTTGAATTGGTTAAACTGATTCAACTGATTCAACTGATTAACTATTTCAGGAGATTCTTTGCCTTTTAATCTAAAAGATAATATTCAATATGTACCTGGAGTGGGTCCAAAACGAGCTAAGTTACTACATCATTTAGGTATAAACACAATTCAGGATATTTTATTTTACTTCCCAAGAGATTATATTAATAAAATAATTAATAAACGAATTGTTGACCTGAAAATAAATGATATTGCAAGCATAAAAGCAAAGATTATTTCATTTGGCTATGTTACCCACAAATATAAGAGACCCAGATTTCAATTAATAATATCTGACGGGTGGGGTTATCTGACATGTATTTGGTTCAAAACTACTCCATGGTTAGAGAAGCAATTTGAAATCGGAAAGGAAATAATTGTACTTGGTAGATTGAAATATTATCATAATCGTCTATGTATAATTCATCCGGATTTTGAATTTGTTGGTTCAAAAGCAAAAGGAAGTTTTTGGGCTGGTCAGAACTATCTTCCTGTATATCCTCTTACTGAAGGTTTAACTAATAAGATTTTCAGAAAAATTATATTTAATATATTCAAGAGTGAGTTTAATATTTTAGAAACATTGCCAGAATATATTCTAAAAAATCAAAATCTTCTACCTATTAAATTAGCTCTAAAAAAAATTCATATACCAGATACACAGGATGATATTGCTTCATCCAGAAAAAGATTTATATTTGAGGAGTTATTTTACCTTCAATTGATGCTAGCAAGGCGGAAAACCCACTGGTCTAAAGCTGAAGGTATTTCAATGCAAATTCGTAAGACTTTTACAACCCAATTGAAAAACAAGTTACCTTTTAATCTTACTGCTGCTCAAAAAAAAGTTTTGAATGAAATTGTCAAAGATATGAAATCACCATATCAAATGAATCGTCTTTTACAAGGAGATGTTGGGTCTGGAAAGACAATTATTGTCCTTTTTGTTATGTTATTGGCAATTGAAAATGGTTTTCAAGCAGCTATTATGGCTCCGACAGAAATACTTGCTACACAGCATTATTTTGCCATTAGGGAATTTTTAAAAGGAATTGATGTTAAGATCGGTTTGCTTCTTGGCGGAAATTATAAAGGTAAGAAAAGATTAAAAAATGATATATTAGAAGGAGAAATTGATATAGTAATTGGCACTCATTCTTTGATTCAAAAGGATGTAATTTTTAGAAAACTTGGAATTGTTATCATTGATGAGCAACATAGGTTTGGTGTTATTCAAAGACTTTCGTTATCTCAAAAAGGACAAGTTCCTGATAAAATAGTTATGAGTGCCACTCCTATTCCTCGATCTTTGGCACTTACAGTTTATGGTGATTTGGATATTAGTATAATTGATGAACTGCCCCCAAATCGTAAGGAAATCTATACAAGTTGGATTAGTAGAGAAAAAAAACCTCAGGTTTACGATTTTATTAAAAAAGAAATATCAAAAGGAAGGCAAGTATATATAGTGTGTCCTTTAGTTGAAGAGTCAGAAAAATCATATCTTCGCGATGCCACAAATACTTATGAGAAATTAAAAAATAGTGTATTTAATAATCATAGATTAGCTTTATTGCATGGAAGAATGACCAATCAAGAGAAAGATGAAATTATGCATGATTTTAAAGATGGTAAAATTGATATGTTAATTTCAACAACTGTAATAGAGGTGGGTATTGATGTCCCAAATGCAACAATTATGATGATTGAACATGCAGAACGGTTTGGTCTTTCACAATTGCATCAACTCAGAGGAAGAGTTGGTAGAGGAGCAATTAAATCTTATTGTATTTTAGTAGCTTATGAACCTATCAGTGAAGAAGCTCTCTTACGACTTAATACGATGAAAGAGACTAATGATGGATTTAAGATTTCTGAGATAGATCTTGAAATTCGAGGACCAGGTGAATTCTTTGGAACAGAACAGTCAGGAATTCCAAAATTTAGAATTGCCAATATTGTTCGTGATAGACAAGTCTTAGAAACTGCTCGCAAGATTGCATTTGATGTAATATCAGAGGATTATGATTTAATATTAGGTAAAAATATATTATTACAGGAAAAATATAAAAAAGACTATATACAAAAAGAAAGATTGTTTAGCTTTTAAAGGAAATAGTTTAAACTAATATTTTTTCACAGAATGGTAAATCTATTCACATCCACCAACCCTTTATCTGAAAGTTTAATGTCTGGTATAACTTCAAGAGCTAAAAAGGACAAAGTTCCAAATGGTGATTTAAAAGTTGAACCTAAATTTTTAGCCTCATTATTAATATTTGTAAGTTCTTGAGCAGTCTGCTGATAATTCTTATTGCTCATTAAGCCAGCTACAGGTAATTTTGTTATTAAAGTTTTTTTATTAACTGATATGCTTAAACCACCTTGATTTTCTATTATCAAATTAATTGAAGATTTTATATCATTATCATTTGTTCCTACTGCGATAATATTATGACAATCATGTGCTATACTTGAAGCAATTGCACCTTTTTTCAGGTTGAATCCTTTGACCTGACAGGTAGAAATGTTTCCTTTCTTATGATATCTTTCAACTACGACTAATTTTAAAATATCTTTGTCTAAGTCAATTTCATTTTCAGTATGAATATTTAACTCTTTTGTGATAACAAGTCCATCTTTCGCTTCAATAATATGATTATAATATTTATAAGGGATTTTGGGGATTGTGGTAATTTTTTCAACTTTTATAGTTTTAAGAATATTGTCAGGGATTGATAATTCAATTTCTACAGGTATTGTTTCTTTATTTTTAAAGACAACTTTACCATTAAAAATTACTATTTCGGGAGTAAAGTCTTGTAAGTTATTAAAAATTATCAGATTTGCTTTTTTCCACTCCTCAATACATCCGATATCATCCAACTTATAATACTTTGCAGTATTGTATGATGCAGCTCTTATAGCTCTTACAGGATCAATACCCAAGCTAACAGCTTTTCTTACATTGAAGTTTATATGACCTGATTTCATGATATCAGAAGCTAATTTATCATCATTACAAAACATTATATCATCTTTATTATCATTCAATAGTTGATAGCATTTGTCAGGACATTTTTCTGCTGAACCTTCTCTTAGGAATATTTTCATTCCAAGAGAAAGCTTTTCTTTCATCTCATCATAACTTGTTGATTCATGGTCGTCTGTGATACCAGCATTAATATATTTTTTCATCTTATCACCAGAAATATG
>DAOVPZ010000074.1 GCA_030628975.1 Candidatus Cloacimonadota bacterium | reverse complement strand
TACTGAAACAGGTGCCATTTTTGCTCTTGTTGTTGCCCTGCTTCTTTTATTTGGTGGTATGACAAATTCCAATGGTGGATGGCAGATGGTTGCTTCACTCTTTGGTGCTGGATTGGTAATAGGCATAGGAAGTCTCGGACCAGCTTTAGGAAATGGATATACGGGTGGGCAAGCTTGTAAAGGAATAGGGAGGCAACCAAGAGAGGCCAATTTGCTTACTGCAAATATGTTAATAGGGCAGGCATTATCTCAAACATCAGCCATTTTTGCGTTGGTAATTTCTATGATATTGTTATATTCTACACCTGCAGGGGATAGCATAGTAAAATCCTTTGCATTGGTAGGCGCTGTGTTCTCTATGGGCTTTGGGACATTTGGTCCTGGGCTTGGGATCGGTATGGTTGCTGCTAAAGCAGTTGAAGCAATAAGTAAATTTCCTAAACAATCTCCATTATTAACAAGAACTATGTTTGTGGGTGCTGCTGTTGCAGAATCAACATCAATATATTCATTAGTGGTTGCATTTTTGTTAATCTTTGTAGCATAAAAAATATAGAATAAAGGATATTAAGATGATGTAAGTCACGACTTAACACAAAAGGGTTACAGGACTTTAAAATATTAAATGAAAAGTTCGTGTAAGTTCGTGTTTGTTTGTGGCAAAATAATTCATAGGAGGAAAAATGTCAGAAATAGTTAGAGCAGCTGCTCTTTTAGGAGCAGGACTTTGTATGGGTATGGGTGCTTTAGGACCTGGTTTGGGAGAAGGATTTACTGCTGGTAAAGCTTGTGAATCCATTGCTCGTTCTCCAGAAAATGCAGGACTTATCACACGAACTATGTTAGTTGGACAAGCAGTTTCTGAGTCAACAGGTATATACTCACTAGTTATTTCTTTACTGCTTATTTTTGCAGTATAGTTGAATTCTTGCAGGAGATTAATTTATGATAAGTATTGATTTTACTTTCTTTATAGTTATCTTAAATTTTATTTTGCTTCTAATAATATTGAAAAATTTACTATATAAACCTCTTATCAATTTTCTAAATAAGAGACAGAAACTAATAAAAGAAGATTTAGAAAATGCCCAAAAGAGCAAGAATGAATCTGCTAAAATATTAGAATCTCAGAAAAAAATGCTACAAGAAGCTCGAAAAGAAGCAAGAGAACTCAGGAATGAAGCTATAATAAATGCAAAAATTGCAGGTGAACAAATAATCAATGAAGCACATACCCGAAAAGAGAGCATTATAGAAGAAACCCAAAAGATGGTTAAAGCTGAGGTTCAAAAAGCGAAAAGGAGTATTGAAAAAGAAATTGGGAAGTTTGTTGTATCCCTTACTGATAAAATCATTGGGAAAAAACTCACTGAAAGAGACGATATTGAATTGATTGATAATCTAATAAAAAATGAGTTGAAGCAATCCATGTCTTCTAAACATCGGAGAAAATGAGAGCAAGCCCGTTCTTCGAAGTCCGACTCAATCGTGATGAAGGATGAAAGTTGATTAAAAATATTATTGCAAGACGATATTCAATTGCACTAATAAATGCTTTTAAACCAGCTGAGTTGAAAACATTAGAAAATGAGGTAGATAATTTTATTAAATTTTTACAGGATAATGTAGAAATAGAAGAGTTCCTTATCTCACCTATTGCAGAGAATAAATTCAAAAGAGAAATAATATCAAAACTTGCAGAAGGGTTGAAAATTTGTGAAAAGTTTAATAATCTTCTGATAATACTCATTGATAAAGATAGGATTTATTTTTTAAAAGATATTTGCCGGGAAATCATTAGCCAGATTCATCAAAGATTAGATATTTATGATTTTGAATTACTAACAGCTCATACAATCGACTTAGAAACTATTAAGAAGATAAAAAAGTTTGTTAACCGATATGTATCAGGAGAAGTTCGTTTAAAGTATAGTATTGATAAAAGAATTAAAGGTGGATTTTTGGTATATAATAAAAATCTGGCAATAAATGCTTCAATAGAGAACAGCTTATCAAATTTTAAAAGAGAATTTTAGATTTTTATAAGAGTTTTGTGCTGATATAGCTAAAATAAGTTCATAGGAGTAAAATGAAGATACAACCAGATGAAATCAGCAGGATTATCAAAGAGAAGATAGAAAATTACAATTACCGTATTGATATTGAAGAAGTCGGAAGAGTGATTGAAGTTGGAGACGGAATTGCTCGTGTCTATGGTCTAAAAGATATTATGGCGAGTGAATTAGTTTTATTTAATCATGATGTGTATGGAATGGCTCTTAATTTAGAAGAAGACAATGTGGGATGTATTGTCCTGGGGGAAACCAATTTAATAAAAGAGGGTGATATAGTTAAGAGAACAAGAAATATTGTACAAGTACCAGTTGGTGAAGGACTTTTAGGTAGAGTAATTAACCCCCTTGGTCTTCCTTTAGATGGCAGAGGAGAAGTAGAATCTGAAAAATTTATGCCTATTGACAGAAAGGCATTAGGGGTAATTCAAAGGCAACCAGTAAAAGAACCTTTACAAACAGGATTGAAAGCTATTGACTCAATGATACCTATTGGAAGAGGACAAAGAGAATTGATTATTGGCGATAGGAAGACAGGGAAAACCGCATTAGCTGTTGATACAATTATTAATCAGAGGGATACAGATGTATATTGTATTTATGTGGCAATCGGCCAGAAAAGATCTTCTGTTGCAAAAGTTGTTGAAGTTTTAAGAGAACACAAAGCCCTTGATTATACAGTAATAGTTTCTGCAACTGCTTCTGACCCATCATCTATACAGTATATAGCTCCTTATGCTGCCGCAACTATTGGAGAGTATTTTAGAGACCAAGGTAAACATGCATTAGTTATATATGATGATCTATCCAAGCATGCAATTGCATACAGACAATTATCTCTACTACTTCGAAGACCACCTGGCAGGGAAGCATATCCGGGAGATGTGTTTTATCTTCATTCTCGACTTCTTGAAAGAGCATCAAAATTAAATGATGACCTTGGTGGAGGCTCGTTAACAGCACTTCCGATTATTGAAACTCAAGCTAGTGATATTTCAACTTATATTCCAACAAATGTAATTTCAATAACTGACGGGCAAATTTATTTAGAGACAAAATTATTTTATTCAGGAATTAGACCTGCAATTAATGCTGGTGATTCTGTGTCTCGTGTTGGTGGAAATGCTCAAATTAAAGCTATGAAAGATGTTGCAGGCAAAATTAGAATTGAACTTGCACAATTTAGAGAATTAGAAGCATTTGCAAAGTTTGGCACTGAATTGGATAAGGATACTCAACACCAACTTACCAGAGGATATCGCTTAGTTGAAGTTTTTAAGCAAGATCAGTATGTCCCAATTCCTGTTGAAAAACAGATTGCTTTAATTTTTATGGCATATAATGGATATCTTGATGACCTTCCTATTGAGATTATACCTGTTGTGGAAAAAGAAGTTTTCGAAATGATAGATACTGAATATAAAGAATTAGGCAAGATACTTCTTCTACCAGAAGGTGTTACAGAAGAGGTAGAAAATGAGTTACATTCATTTTGCAAACAGGTTAAATCAAATTTTGAACATCAGGTTATTAAGTCCTCCGAAGGGGAAAAAGTTGAGTTTGAGAAGAAATAATGCCAAGTCTTAAAGAGATTAAACAGCGTATAGATTCTGTGAAGAGCACTAGGCAGGTTACCAGTGCAATGAAAATGGTTTCTGCTTCAAAATTGCAAAAAGCCCAACAAAGAATTTTAAATGCCAGACCGTACTCTGATGAACTGGATAAGATTTTACTTTCATTTGCAACCAGAACGCAAAGGGTAGTTCACCCTCTACTGAGAGAAGTTACACATGAGGATATCAAGACAATTGCAATTGTTGTAGTAACTGCAGATAAAGGGCTTTGTGGTGCATTTAATATGAATATTATAAAAAAAGCTGAAAAGGTTATTGATAAATATAATAATAAGAATATTGAGTTAATCTGTGTTGGGAGAAAAGGTAGAAATTATTTTAAGCATAAGAGATTTATAATTCGAGAAGAATATATTGATTTCTTTAATAGATTGAAATTTGACCATAGTCGTGATGTTATGAATCTAACCTCGTCTTACTTTTTAGAAGGGAGATATGATATGGTTGTGATGATATATAATGAGTTCAAATCTGTTATTCAGCAAAATGTAGTTGAAAAGCAATTACTTCCTTTAGAGGATTTGGAAGAGACAGATGATAGATTTCTTTCATCATTCTTATTCGAACCAGAAACAACAGAATTATTAGAAGAATTGATTAAGAAGCATCTCGATGTTCAGATTTGGAGAATGCTTTTGGAGTCTTCATCTGCAGAACAGGCAGCAAGAATGACTGCAATGGATTCCGCAACCGATAATGCAGATGATATGATTAAAGATTTAACTTTGGAATATCATCACAAGAGACAGGATAATATTACAAAGGAGATCATTGAAGTTGCTTCAACTGCTGAAGTAATAAGATAAACTCTAAATGTTTATTTTTATATAGTTTTATTTAGTATTTTATCAGGAGGAACATTGAAAAAAGGGAAAATAGTTCAAATCATTGGTGCAGTGGTAGATGTTGAATTTCCTGAAGAAAATCTACCTGAAATATATACTGCATTAAAAATAAACCGTGAAGGTCAAGGTGAATTAGTTTTAGAAACTCAGCAACATTTAGGTGAAAATCGCGTACGAGCAATTGCAATGGATTCTACTGACGGTTTGAAAAGAGGAGACGAAGTTTTTAATACAGGATCACCGATTACTGTACCTGTCGGAGAAGAAACTCTTGGAAGACTCATAAATGTTATAGGAGATCCAATTGATGAATTAGGAGAGTTAAAAACAAAAAAGAGATATCCTATTCATAGGGAATCACCTGAATATAGCCAATTGGATATAAAGGATGAGATTTTAGAGACTGGGATTAAGGTTGTTGATCTTCTTTGTCCATATTGTAAAGGTGGCAAAACAGGTCTTTTCGGTGGAGCAGGGGTTGGAAAAACAGTATTGATTATGGAGTTAATTAGAAATATCGCAACAGAGCATGGGGGATACTCTGTTTTTGCAGGTGTTGGGGAGAGAACACGAGAAGGAAATGACCTCTGGTTGGAGATGAAACACTCAGGTGTTATAGATAAGACAGCATTGGTTTTTGGTCAGATGAATGAACCACCTGGAGCAAGACTTAGAGTTGGATTGGCTGGTTTGGCTCAAGCAGAATATTTCCGTGATGAAGCTCATCAGGATGTCTTATTGTTTATTGATAATATTTTCCGATTTACTCAAGCAGGTTCAGAAGTCTCTGCATTATTAGGTAGAATGCCATCAGCAGTAGGATATCAACCAACACTTTCCACAGAAATGGGTGAACTCCAAGAGAGAATCACATCTACAAAAGACGGTTCTATAACTTCTGTGCAAGCAATTTTCGTACCTGCTGATGACCTAACAGACCCTGCTCCAGCTACAACCTTTGCTCACCTTGATGCTACTACTGTTCTTTCTCGAAAAATTGCTGAACTTGGCTTATATCCAGCAGTTGACCCACTTGATTCTACCTCAAGAATTTTAGATCCGAGAATAATTGGTACTGAGCATTATACTATTACTCGTAAAGTACAACAGATATTACAAAAATATCGGGAACTTCAGGATATTATTGCAATTCTTGGGATGGAAGAATTATCTGAAGAAGACAAATTAATTGTTAATAGAGCCCGCAGAATTGAAAAATTCCTTTCTCAACCATTCTTTGTTGCAGAAGAATTCACAAATTATAAAGGACAATATGTGAGATTAGAGGATAATATAAGAGGATTTAAAGGTATTGTTGATGGTGAATATGACCATATTCCTGAAAGAGCTTTTTATATGGCAGGGAAAATTGAGGAAGTTATTGAAAGAGCAAAAAGTATGAAATCTGAATAAAGGATATGAATAAGAACATAACTTTGTAAATTGATTAAAAAAGGCTAAGGCTAAGGCGAAGATTTAAATAAAGAGATAGATTATGAGTTTTGAAGACTTTACGAAAACGCCTGTTTACCCCGTTGGATCTTTTTTTATCCAAACTGGGGTTTGGCAGTTAGGATTCAAACTTATAGTCAAAATATATAAAATCACGAAAGGATTTCCACCAGACGAAAGATTTGGCTTGATATCTGATATGAGAAGAGCCTCAAATTCAATAGTTCATAATATAGCTG
>DAOVPZ010000122.1 GCA_030628975.1 Candidatus Cloacimonadota bacterium | reverse complement strand
ACTGAATATGGACATTCCGCAAAAACATCCATTACAATTCCAACCCAGGCACTATTTGTGAAACCTTTATATCCGCCGGATTTAATAGTTGAGGATATACAATTTATTGAACCTTCAGGAAATAAGGCATTGGATGCGTATGAATCTGGTGAAATACAATTCACATTAAAAAATCTTGGACGAGGTGAAGCTCAAAATATTCATATTACTTTATCTCCATTGAGTTCATCGGAAGGAATTGAATATACATCCTCGCAGATAATTGAAAAATTGGATTCAAAAACAGAAAATAAAGTTTCTTTTAACTTAAAAGGTGAACCATTAATAAAAACTGTTTCTCGCAAGTTCCGTGTGCAAATTACAGAGGAATTTGGCTTTGATGCAGATCCATTTAATATTAGTTTTGAAACTAAAGCTTATGATCCACCAGATTTACAGATTGAACAAATCGCAATCAACGACAAAGAAGAAGGTGATGCTTATGGGAATGGAAATTCTATTATCGAACCAGGTGAATCCATTGAAGTAACAGCTTTTATTCAGAATTATGGAATAGGAGATGCTGAAGATGTTACTGCCAGAGTTTTATTGGAAAGTTCAGATCGAAATATTACCTGTCTTGATACTGATAAAATTTTTGAAATTGGCACAATTCCAGTAGGAAATTACAAGCAATTAAAATTCTATTTTTATACAAGTCGCCGCTATAATAAAGAAAATATTCCACTCACAGTTCAACTGAATGCAAAAGGTTTATATGGAAAAACAAAAGATTTGGGTTTGAAATTAGGTGAGAGAACTCAAAATATCGTGGATGTGCAGGTTGTCCGCATTGAAAAGCCAAAACCGAAGATCAAAGAAATTGTAGAAGTAGCCAAATCAGATGTAGATGACCCAATAAAAAAATCCAAAACAAAAAGACCAGATGGTCTTGCTGTAATAATTGGTATAGAAAAGTATAGATACGCTCCAGAAGTAACCTTTGCTGAGCGAGATGCTGGAGCGTTTTACAATACTACAACAAAGTTATTGGGCATACCGGAATACAACATATATTACATCACGAATGAAAACGCAACTAAAGGTGAATTTGAAAAATTGTTCGGTCAAGACGGTTGGCTTTCACAACGAGTTTCATCTGAATCTGAAATTTTTATATACTACAGTGGACATGGTTCACCAGACATTAAAACTAAAGAAGCATATCTTATCCCTTATGATGTTGACCCAAATTATGCTAATAAAGGATATTCCCTTAAAATGGTGTATGAGAATTTACATAATTTAGATGCAAAATCAACAACTGTAATATTAGATGCCTGCTTTGTAGGACAAAGTCGCGAAAAAGAGACTTTGCTTGCTGATGCAAGACCTGTTGTGCCAGTTATTGCAAGCCCTTTAGCTTATGGTAAGATTACAGTTTTTTCAGCAACAGAAGAAAATCAAATCAGTAGTGGTTATACTGAACAACGACATGGTTTGTTCACTTATTTCTTTTTGAAAGGTTTGCAGGGAAAAGCTGATAAAAATAGAGATAAATCAATCAATGTTAATGAATTAGATTATTACTTGAAAAATAATGTTCCAAAAATTGCTGGTCAAATGAATCGGGAACAGACACCGCAAATAATTGGTGATTTGGATAAAGTTATTTTGGAGTATTAATCCATTTGTAACGCAAGTGTCCCCACTTGCGTGCTCAATTGAATACAATTGAGATACAAAGTGTATTGCAAGTGTCTTCACTTGCAAAAATAAAAATATGCCAAAAAACAAATTTGAATACCAATTTTATTACCATAGAAATTTACCTCATTATCAACCAAAAGATGGTGTTTTTTTTATCACTTATAGATTGGCATTCAGCTTGCCAAAAACTATATTAAATAAATTGGCAGAACAAAAAAAAGAATTTGATGAGAAATTAGAACGGTTAAATAATTCTAAAAAAGCCAAACAAAGACTTATTAACAATAAAATCCTTTTTGACATAACAGACGATTTTCTTGGAAAATATAAGAAAGGTCCTCATTGGCTGAAAAACAATGAAATAGCTCAGCTTGTTATTGATAGTTTATTTTTTAATCATAAAAAGAAATATCATCTATTGTGTTATATAATTATGTCGAATCATGTTCATATAGTTATTAAGCCTTTAATTGAAAAGAAAAGTACTCCATATTCTTTATCGGTTATTATGAAAGATCATAAAGACTTTACTGCTCATGAAGCAAATAAAGTTTTGTGCAGAAAAGGGCAATTCTGGTTACATGAAAATTATGATCATTATGTAAGAAACAGAGAAGAACTTAATCGTATCATAGGATATATTTTAAATAATCCAGTAAAAGCAGAATTGGTGGACGATTATCAAGAATGGGAATATTCTTGGTTAAATGAAAATGACCTGTATTTGTAACGCAAGTGTCTCCACTTGCGACTCAATTGGGGACAATTGAGTTACAGACTGAACAAAATTCCTAGATAATTGCGTTCTGTTCTAAATCCACAATTCAATTGGGGATGGTATAGGAATGAGTAGAATATTCCGTTATCACTCTGGAATATGAATGAATATGCAGGTCTGGGGTTTGAGATCAAGAAGGGTTAGCAAATGAAAAACAAACAATCTTCGTTTTCAAATCGTCTGACAAAAATATACAAAAAATGGTATATTGGTTTATTTATATCATTAATAATAGCTATATTTGTTCTTCTGGTTTTTTCCACTGATATGGGAAAAGGACTTGAATGGAAAACCCTGGATTATCGTTTTCGAAAATTTCCTATTCCTGAGAAAGCGGATACAAATATTGTTCTTATTGCAATTGATAATAGCAGCCTTAACTTTTTCTCTGAAAATGGGATTTCCTGGCCCTGGCCTCGTGATTTCTATGCCCATATAGTTGATTATCTTACAACTGCTGGAGCTAAAGCTGTTATTTTTGATATGTTATTTTACGAACCAGACCTTAACCGAGATGAAACTGATGCAGAAGAAACAGATGGTGCTTTTGCTCAAGCTATTAAATCAAATGGAAAAGTCATCTTAGCTGCTGAATTGACCGTAAATATTTTTGATTCAATCTCTGATATTAGCTCATTTGCCTTACCATTCAAACAAAATATCAAATCCGTTCATTCTCCATATCTGGGCGGAAAAATACCAATAGACACATTAAGGAAAGCATCACATTCGCTGGGATTGATAAACATCATACCGGATAATGATGGTATTTTTCGTCGAATCTCTATGGTTTATGAGTTTGAAAATAATTATTATCCTCAAATGGCATTTGGTGCATGGTTAATAAATAATAATAAACTTACTATTAAAAGGTCAAAGAGGAGCATAACTATTGGACAAAACTCTATACCTGTAGATTCTCATGGTAAGTATTTAGTAAATTGGTATGGATCTGGTGGTACGGATGGAGTTTTCCGATACCTGCCTTTTTCCGCTGTAATTCAATCTGCTTCTGCTATGCAAGCAGGCTTAACCCCTTTGTTACATTTGGAAACTTTCAAAAATAAGTATGTTATTATAGGTTCGACAGCTTCCGGATTATTATTTGATTTTAGACCCACTCCATTTGCTCAAGCCTATCCCGGGATGGAGATATGGGCTACTATTCTTAGCAATTTAATCAATAAAGATTTCATATTTGTTATTCCATGGTGGTTAAATTTTATAAATGTTGTTTTTGTAGCATTTTTTACTTTTTTCATTTTTACTCGTTTATTACCAAAAATCAGTAATCCTCTTTTAATTATAATAATTATCTACATATTTGGTTCTGTTATCTATTTATGGTCTTATCATCGCATTCTGGTTAATATCACAATGCCTCTCACAGGTTTTATTCTTTCATATTTCTATACTGCAACAGTAAGTTACTTAATGGAAGGACGATCAAAAAGGGAAATACGGAAAGTTTTCACAAGATATTTACATCCTGGTGTGATACAGAATCTTTTGGAAGACCCAAATTCTATAAAAGTCGGTGGAGATAGTGTTACTGCAACTGTGCTATTTTCTGATATTTATAATTTTACAAATTTCTCAGAAGGCAAAAGTGCCATTGATTTAGTTCAATATCTTAATGAATATTTTGAAAAATTGACACAAATCATTTTAGACCATAATGGTTTGCTTGACAAATATACTGGT
>DAOVPZ010000137.1 GCA_030628975.1 Candidatus Cloacimonadota bacterium | reverse complement strand
TTGTAATACAATGAAGTTCTTCAATGAACATATTGGCGAGTATCATCATAATCAGCTTACAATAATAGAATTTCCTGAATTTCAAGGAACGAATATTGCCACTTCCCTTTTAATGATAGGATCACAGTTATTCGATTTCTTTAAAAAAGGTTATTATGAAAACCTTCATTTCTCGATTGCTTGTCAGTGGATTGCAGCAGGAACTTTTAATAAACTATTTGGGAAGGGCTTCTGGTTTCTCCAAATATCTTTGCCACATTATTTACGCCTTATGTGTCTGAGGCAAACAAAAGGCGAAGATGTTTATATCAAAGGATTGCAAAAAGGATTTGATGCGTATAAAGAGATTGCAAACTCTGATAAAGATGTGCCATTAATTGATATTGATTTTCCAGATTCTCCTGAAAAGGGAAAGATTATTTATGGAAAAGGTCCATATATCATAGACCAAGTATGCATACAAATTGGTGAAAAAAATTGGGAGAAGTTAATTAAAGATATTTATAAAGACTTTAAAGGGAGAATTTTTAATTATAATGATTTCATAAGCTATCTTTCAAAGTACGATGAAGATGGAACATGTGTTCCAAAGTTTGAAAAGATGTTGTCAGAGAGAGGGATTCCAGACAACTAATTAGTATTTATCCGTAAAATTCATATTTGTAGAACGACCTTCTAAGGTCGTTGTTCTAAAAAAGTATCAAATATACTTTATCCCCTCACTCCGTATATCATCGGTTAAAACGAGCTATGAACCTCGTTCTACATTTATGAATAGCTCATTAGTTATCTTAACATTAAAATCAGGAGAAATAGATGAAAGGTGATAAACTAATAATTCATGAAGGGCATTTAAGAGCTGCGAAACAAATATGTAAAATTGTTTTTCAAGAAATTATGAAATCAAAAAACAAGTTTATCATTACAATTGCCGGTGAATCAGGAAGTGGTAAATCTGAAATTGCAGAATCACTTTCTCAATTGCTTTCTGAAAAGAATATAAAAAGTTTCATCTTTCAACAGGATGATTATTTCATTTATCCGCCAAAAACAAATGCTGAAATGCGTAGAAAAAATATTAATAATGTTGGACTTTCTGAAGTTAATCTTGCGTTGTTAGATCAACACCTTAAAAGTATTTTGCAAAAGAAAGATGAAATTGACAAACCATTAGTAATTTTTGATGAGGATAGAATTTCAGATGAAATAATTAATCTCAATGATATTCAAGTAATTATGGTAGAAGGAACATATACAACTACTTTACAAAATGTTAACAAACATATTTTTATCGACCAAACTTATATTGACACAAGAGAATCTCGGGAAAAAAGAGCAAGAGAAGAGCAAGATGAGTTTCTTGAAAAAATTCTTAAGATTGAGCACAAAATCATATCATCACATAAGTCAAAAGCTGATATTATTATAACCAGGAATTATGAAGTAACATATTAATCGAAATCCGCCTATGAAATCAATTATTAGCAAGACTTGGCTTGCAGCGACCTGCGGGAGCGTGAACCGAGAATTGCATCCACTTTGGGAAGTTTGTTCTCGACTCTCCCGAAAGCCTTCGGGACGAGTCAAGTCCAACTTTACAAAATTCTTTAGGTTTCATCTTAACTGAACCTCGATTAATCGGGGTGGAACGCTTAACTCAAAACAATATCAAATAATAAAATATCAAACGAATTAGGAGTTTATTATTTTGAAAATTCGAATTTTAAATTTGTTTAGAATTTTGGTATTCGGAATTAGAAATTTATAGATAGGAAAGTAAAAAATGGAAAAACACAATATTAAAATTAAAAATATCTGTATGCTCAGCACACATGGATATTTTGATCCAATTCCTCAACTTGGAAGAACTGATACTGGTGGACAGGTTGTTTATGTGCTTGAATTAGCAAAAGCACTTTCCTCCCAGCATTGTAAAGTAGATATTTATACCCGATGGTTTGACGAATCAAAAAACCAGATTGACCCTATTCCAGGTTGCCCTGAAGTAAGAGTAATACGAATTCCTTCAGGAAAATGGGAATTTATTGCTAAAGAGAAAATATATGATGTTCTTCCAGAATTAGCTGAAAATATGGTAACATTCATAAAAGAAAATAAATTAAAATATGACCTTTTTCATGGTCATTATGTAGATGCTGGAATTGTCACTCTTGATGTAGCAAAAGCATTTGATAAACCAGCTTTCTTTACCGCTCATTCTTTAGGTGCTTGGAAGCGTGACCAGATGGGTGGTAACCCGGAAGAAATGGAGAAAAAATATAATTTTAAACATCGGATTAGTGAAGAGCTTAGAATCTTCAAATCTGTAAAGGCTCAAACAGTAACTACTCAATTACAACAAGAGAAATTAGAAGAATTATATGATTTCACCACAGAAAATATTGAAATTATTCCACCAGGTGTGGATGTGCATACTTATTATTCCCTTAAACCCAACAAAAATAAGGTAAAAACAAATTTACCTAAAAAATACATTTTTTGCTTAAGCAGAATTGATACAAATAAAGGACATGACCTTTTACTCAATGCCTTTGATATTGTAAAAAAGGAAATATCTGATATTGCTCTTGTGATAGGTGGTGGTTCTCCCAAACCTCAACAAAGAGAAAAGGGAATTTTTGCTAATATGAGAAAAATTATTAATGAAAAGGGATTACAAGAAAGCGTTCATATAATCGGTTATGTTCCGGATGAACTTATGCCTCCGTATTATCGTCAGGCAGAATTGTTTGTTCTTCCTTCACTTTTTGAACCGTTTGGAATGACAGCAATTGAAGCTATGGCTTGTGGAACACCTGTAATCGCATCAAAATTTGGAGGAATTAAAAATGTTATTTCCACAGGTGAAAATGGAATATTAGTTAATCCCGAAAACCCAAACGAATTTGCAGATGAAATGATAACACTTTTAAAAGATAAGAAAAAAGCAAAATATATTGGTCAAAAAGGGAATGAAACAATTGTGAAATATTACAGTTGGGAAGCTATCGCTGAAAGGCATTTAGCATTTTATCACAAATATATTGGGTAAATATATCATGAAAAAAGAAAATAAAATAATTGCTGTATGTGGATTAATCTGTACCTGATGTGATATTGTTGAAGCAACAAGCGATAAAAAAATAGCTCAAGAAATTGCTGACTGGTTTAAAAAAGAAAAGAATATTGAAGTAAAGATTGAAGATATCCATTGTTCTGGGTGTAAAGGGGATAGAGAAGGAAAAAGGAAAAATTTCTAAATCCTAATTCCAAATGTCAAATTAAATACTAAAGCCCAAATATCCAATAATGTAAAAGGTAGATTACT
Source organism: Candidatus Cloacimonadota bacterium (assembly GCA_030628975.1). Taxonomy (GTDB): domain Bacteria; phylum Cloacimonadota; class Cloacimonadia; order JGIOTU-2; family JGIOTU-2; genus JAGMCF01. The sequence goes on along the minus strand of DAOVPZ010000137.1, from coordinate 261 downwards.
ACGAGTTTAAATATTATGTTATTTGTTATTTGAAATTTTATTTGAAATTTGTGATTTATAATTTTTTTCTACATTATGTCAACAACATTTAAAGCAAACCTCTGGAAAATATACCTATTCAAGTTTTTTGGGAGTTTACACTTTATTGCCGGAGTTCTTATCCCTTTCTTTACAGATTGGGGAGGTATAACCTTCACCCAGATAATGATATTACAATCATGGTTTATGTTATGGATTTTTCTACTCGAAATTCCTACAGGA
>DAOVPZ010000007.1 GCA_030628975.1 Candidatus Cloacimonadota bacterium | reverse complement strand
TTCAGTTTCTTGCGGGTTTTGAAAATTCCACATTGCATCGAAGTTCAGCAAAGATACAACTTCCTTCTCCTCCTTTTTTTCTTTTGTGCAACTTCCAATTATTAATATTAAAAAGAGAAAATATAGTAATTTTTTTATATATGCTCCTTTTCTAATTCTTATTAAGTGTCATTTAATTATTATTTTCTTTCCTTTATACTTAATTCTCCTTGAGCATTAAGTAGATATGTTTCCAGATCCTTTGCTAAAAAGCAATTCCCTGAATATTCAGCTAAAGCTTCTTGTAAAACATCATCGATGGAATACTTTCTTGCTCTTGAGTATTCCAGAGAAAATCTTGCACTGAAATGAGTTAGGATTAAGTTTGGAATTCTTGATTTTTGTGCAACTATTGCAACATCACGAGCGGTTGAATGAAAGAAATCGTCCCTTACTAATGCTTTCACTTTTTCGGTATAATTGGCTTCATGAATAAGCAAATTGCAGTTTTTCAAATAGGGTAATAATAATTCCGGATTTTTGTTGTCTCCAGCAATAATTATTTTTCTTCCGGGAATTGGATCTTCAATAAAATCTTTTCCGTCTAATATTTCACCACTTGGAAGTGTAACTTTTTCTCCTCGTTTCAATTTCCCATAAATAGGTCCGGAAGGAATCCCTTTTGCTTTTGCAAGTTCCACCTTAAATTTTCCTGGTTTAGGTTTCTTCTGAATTACAAAAGCATAGGAAGAAACTGAATGCTCCAGAGGAATGGCTTCGATGCTTGCTTGAGGGATTTTAAAATGTGTATTTTGAGGATCTATTTCAGTTATGTCTATTTCAAACCTGAAATGGGTTTGAGTAATTTCAAAAGTTGTTTCCAATAGTTTACGAATCCCAACAGGCCCGATTATTGTAATAGGTTCCTGGGCATTATTCAAACTTCGTGTTGCAAGCAGTCCAAAAAGTCCAAAACAATGGTCACCATGAAGATGTGTGATAAAAATATGGCTTAATTTTGGGAGAGAATATGATGTGTACAACAATTGATGCTGTGTCGCTTCTCCGCAATCAAACAACATCCAATCAGATGATTGGTCAAATCTGAGAGCAATTCCAGATACATTCCGTTCTTTTGTAGGAAGTCCTGATGATGTGCCAAGAAATGTGATTTTCATTTGAAAAATACCTTGCCACAGAGACACAAAGGCACAGAGATAATTTTTACCTCTTTTTTGATGATCTATTGCCTTTGATGTGAATTATAATACATTATTAATCACTTTTATTTATAAATACCGAATTTGAATTTACTAAAAGACTGACTTTTAATTCAATTACATACTTTATGAAAGGGTGAACTTCTGTCAAATAATTTATTGCAATTTCATTGAGTTATATTGAGTGAATTTATCAACCTTGATTCATATTAACTTTTAAGTAAAAGTTGACCAATGATATAAGATTTATGATAATTATATGAAAGCCAATTAAAAATATTGTTGATAACTTATATCTGGAAGAAGAGAAATTTATGAATATTTCTATACCCAGTAAGCATCGATTATGAGTAATTAATATATTGTATGATATATATAATAAGTACATCTGGTAACATATTGAAATAACAATATTATTAAGTATAATTGAAATATGAATGACAAAAAGAAAAAAATGAAAATTCTCTATTTTGTAGGTCTCATAGAACGAGAAAGATAAGAAAGGATCAAAATTATGAGAAAATTAAGATTATTAGTTTTGCTTTCAGTCATAATAATTACAACAACTTTATGTGCTAAAAGTTTTGATGAGATGATCTCAAAAGCAGTTAAATTATATGATGAAGGTAAATATCAGGAAGCGGCTGAGCTTGCAGAGGAAGCTTTTCGGGTTGGAGATCCAAGTATGGATCATTACTATAACATTGCCTGCTGCTGGGCTTTAGCAGGAGATAAGGATAATGCTTTGAAAAATCTCAGCAAATCAATAGAAGCTGGTTGGCTTGATGTTGATTGGATGCAGGAAGACAGTGATCTAACAATTTTACATGGAGATGAACGCTTTGATGAGCTGGTTACAAAAGTTCAAAAAATATTAGATGAACTTGAACAAGGACTTCCAACTGAACATAATGAATTAGCCATAATTGAATTACCTGAACCTGCTTACAATAGTGATACTTCTATTGAAAAAGCATTAAAGGAACGAAGGTCAATTCGAAAATATAATGATGAACCATTATCAATTTCAGAAATATCACAAATTCTCTGGGCAGCATATGGAATTACCAAGCCTATTAAAGATGCACCAGCTTTCTTAAGAGGAGGATTAAAAACCGCACCTTCTGCTGGAGCACTTTATCCTCTTGAAATATATGTTGTGGCAGGGAATGTAACCGACCTACCCGCAGGAGTGTATAAATATAATCCAGAAGTCCATAAATTGATTAAGATAGCAGATGGGGATAAAAGAACAGAATTATATAAGGCTTCTCTAAATCAAGACTGGGTAAAGAAAGCACCTGCTTCAATTGTTTATTCAGCAGTTTTTTCTCGAACAACAGATAGATATGGAAAACGTGGTCGTGAAAAATATGTTTGTATGGATCTTGGTCATTCTGCAGAAAACATTTATTTGCAGGCAGTTTCATTAAATATTGGAACTGTTGCAATCGGAGCTTTTTATGATACAAAGGTGAAGGTAGTTGTTAATATGACAAATGAAGAAGAGCCATTATATATAATGCCTTTAGGAAAGATTTGAAATAATTGACATCATATAAAAAGGTGTAAATATATAATAAATAATTATGCTTAGATGAAGGATTTCATAACTTTATTCGTCCTTACTTGGCTTTCAAATACGAGACCCCGGTTGTGATTAATGAGTTGGAAGAGACCCATCTTCTGCAAGATAAATGGTTAAAAATTATATCATGATAAATCGGGACAACTTTTAACCCCTAACTGAAATACAATTATTTTCAATACCTTCACTTCTATACACTGTTAAAAGAACCACATAGCGTTTCAATCTTTTAAATGTATCATCTTCTTTCATTACTCCACCAAAAAATAAAAACTGGCCAAGACTTTTTCAAGACCTATTAGTAGTTCAACTATGCATACTCCCAATCCCGATTCACCCTTCGTCCCGAATGCTTTCGGGACTACGCCCGTCCTCCGTAGAAGTTCTCTACTTCGGAGGATGGAGAGAACGGGTATATCGGGACAAATAAATCGGATTAATTCAATAAACAAAGAAAATAATGGGAGGAAGCCCACGAATTTAATCCCCTATCTAATCGGGGAGGGGAAGAAAGACAACAATACTTGTGTTAACCATTTCAATGGTTTCTATTATGTCTTGTAAACGGTTAAAACCGTTATAACCTCCTCTTAATCCTTAATTCCCACGAATAAATTCGTGGGCTTCTTTGGTAAGAAATTTCCTGCTTAAATTATCCACAAACCTTTTATCTATAGGGTATTTTGATAATTTATATCAAAATTCTGGGGGTATTCCTACTATTAGTAGTTCAACATTATAAGTGACCAAATATTAATATATAAATCAGCAAATCCTCGGAGTCTGCTCACGAGAAAGAAGTGGTAGAATTCTACGAGAACCAATAAATGTTTTTAAATATAAACGCGGATTACTACATTTATCAATTACACTCCCAATTTTGCAAACATTTTTGCCTTCATTAGTTTTTTTGAGGATTCTTAAAATCTTATTCACTTCCTCTTCAGGGCAGATTATAACTGCTCTACCCTCACAAGCCATATAAAGAGGATCAATGCCAAGCACATCACATATTCCATTAACTGCATCTTTTATAGGAATTTCCGTTTCATTTAATTCTATATCAACTGAAGAAGCAATAACAATTTCATTCAAAATTGAAGCCAAACCACCTCTGGTCGGGTCTCGTAATGTATGTATACAAATACTTTCATCAAGAAGTTTTCTTATTAATAGAACAACAGAAGCACAATCCGAAATTAAATCAGATTGAAAATCGTTCCGATAAGCCATTATCGCAGCACCATGGTCACCAATATCCCCAGATACAATTATTGCATCACCAGGTTGTGCATTTTTTGAATTAATCTCAAGAGAATGTTCAACGATTCCATAGCCGGTAGTATTTATAAACATCTTATCCATCTTACCTTTACTTACAATTTTTGTATCGCCTGCAATGATTTCGATCTCAGCATTCTCTGTTTCTTTCTTGATTGAATGAAGAATCTTCCTTAAATCAGCAAATGGAAAATTCTCTTCTATAATAAAAGATAAAGTAATATATTTTGGAATTGCTCCGACCATTGCAAGATCATTTAAAGTGCCACAAACAGCCAGTTTCCCAATATCACCACCAGGGAAAAATATTGGCTCAACCACATAACTATCTGTAGTAATTGCTAATTTATCTGTCTGAAGGGTTACTATTCCGCTATCTTCGGTATGATTTATAACAATACTACCAAGACAATCATAAATAAACTTTAATAACTTCTGACTGTTTCTGCCACCACTTCCATGAGAAAGTAATATATGTTCCATATTAAATCGGTTATCGTCTATCGGTTGCGCTGCTCGAATCGGGTTTCGTTAACCGTCTGCCGTTTCGTTTTCCGTTATACGGGATTCGTTTCCAGCTTCGCAATCCCCGCGTCCGCGGGGATAGACGCTTTACGGTTCACCATATTTATAATATGCTGAGCATGCACCTTCATAAGAAACCATACAAGGTCCAACCGGAGAATCTGGTGTGCATCTTTTTGCAAACAAGGTGCAATCTAAAGGATGCTTCTTGCCAGCAATAATTTCTCCACATATACAACCTTTTGGTTCTAAAAATTTCTTTATTTTAATATTAAATTTGTTTTCGGCATCAAATTTACTGAATTTTTCTCGTAATTTCATTCCACTTGTCGGGACTTTTCCAAATCCTCTCCATTCGACATCAGTTTCTTCAAATACTTCTACAATTAATCTTTTTGCAGAAATGTTACCATTTTCTTTCACAACTCGTTTGTACCTATTATCTACAATAGGAGTGTGTTTCCGTATTTGCGATACTAAAGATTCTATAGCCAGACCAATATCTACAGGCTCAAAACCCGCAATAACACAGGGAATTTTATACTTTTCAGGGATCATCCTATATGGTTGTTCACCTATTATTACACTGACATGTCCCGGACAGATAAAACCATCAATTTCATTTTCTAAGTTAGATAGCAGAAAGTTAAGTGCGCTTGGGATAGTTTTCATCAATGGTAAAATTGAAAGATTCTTAAACCCCATTCTTTCTGCATCTAAGACCAAGCTGGCTGTTACTGGTATTGTGGTTTCAAAACCCACAGCAATAAAAACTATCTCTTCGTCGTTGTCTGCAGCAATCTTCAAACAATCCAGTGGATTGTAAACCACATCAACCTTTCTGCCCAAAGCCATTTGTTCTTCTAAGGATGATTTACTACCAGGCACCTTAATCAAATCACCAAAAGTAACAATTCTTATACCCATCTGAACTAGAGCAATCACTTTGTCAATATCCTTTTGTGAAGTAACACAGACTGGACAACCTGGACCGCTTAAAAAATTTATCCTTTTTTTGAAATAGTTTCTAAATCCATATTTTAATATAGAAACAGTATGTGTGCCGCAAATCTCCATGAACTTATATCTGTCTTCAAATTCTGGAGTTATATCAAACTTACTATCTATCTTTTTAAGTAAGGATAAAAGTTGCGGGTTATTTTTAAAACAATCTTCCAATTTTTGCTCTCTAATTTGAATAAAATTATCTAATAATATTTAATATTTCCTTTTGAATTATATACTTCGAAAAACAATTTAAAAAACCTCTTCACTCCCGATGGAAAGTGCTCCTGATTCTCCTCCAAAGCCCAGATCTATGCGTAGATTAAATCTATCATCCATTAAAAACGAATATCTTAATCCAAAACCATAATTAAATTTCATTGCTTTTCCAGTGAATTCATCCAGTTCATGAGCCACCTGTCCTACTTCCATAAATCCCACGAAGCCTATTCTTTCCAAAATTTTAGTTTCCCAAGGGAAAAACCGGTATTCAGAACGAAAAATAGCCATATGTCTGTCTATGAAAAGATTTGGAGTCGTTGCCCGCATATAATTGTTCAGGTATGATAGTTTATAAAAAGGAGGGTCCTTTTGAATGCAAGAGAAATACCCTTGTAAAGCCAATACTTGTTTTGGAGTGATTGAAAAATACTGCCTAAGATCCAGGCTATACTTAATAAAATTATATTCGCTTCCCAAAATATCTGTAAAGAAAAGCGGCTTAAAACAATATAGATAACCCCTTTTAGGGTACGAATTGGAATCACGTTGATCCATACTTATAGAAAAACCAATCCCAGAAATTAAATTATCATCACTTCCCTTGACATTGCCAGTTTTCAACAATCCATCCTCCTCTACTTTTAAAATATTGTATTTATTGAACTCATAATGAAGAGATATGGACCAGTATTGTGTAATTATTCTTTTAAGATTAAACTGAATATTTAATTGTTGAGGGGTAAAATCTTCCTTATTTTCTTTTGATGTATTATTTCCAATTCCATAAAATTTACTTGGCCATTTCATAAACCCTATTGGGAAGGAAACTGCATAGCGACCATTTTGCAAATACAGTATTGGATCAAAATATATGCCAAATTGTTTTTTTTCACTATATGCTGTTGAAAGATAGATTAAATTTTTTGGAACATTTTCTTCAAAATGCTGGGGGCGGTATCTAATATAGATAAGACCCCCTATACAAAATCCTGTTTCATTAGAATAATCAAAAGTAGGATAACCTACAATTTCAGTTTTTGCTTCAATATTTTGCATAAAGGAGAAAAATAAAAATAGGGATAACAGAAATAAATTTTTCATTTCTCTCTCTAAATATTTTGCTATTTATGAAAAAAATCTTCACATATTATACATGGACTTTCTTTTGAAATTAAATATTTACAAAGTCCAAAAATATTGTTGAATTTATATGTTTTCTTGGCATAACTCATTTAATAATTTAAGAGTTTCTTGTGCTTCTTCTTGATTCATTTTTTGGATAGCAAACCCAGCGTGGACTAAAACATAATCGTTTTCATTAACATCATCCAAGATACGAATATCGATCTCTTTTTTTACACCAAAAACATCTGCAATTGCTTTTGTGCCTTGTTTTGAAATTATCTTATACGGAACAGCTAAACACATTTTTCCTCATTATTAAGTTTTATGGGGTATCTCTGTGGTTCAATAAATATCCATACATTTGACCTAACGCAATCCCTGCATCATTGGGAGGAACTTGTTCATTAAAAAATAACGGAAAATCACTGTCTTTAAACTTCTCTCGGATAAGATTCACCAGAACTGAATTCTGAAATACACCACCAGAAAAAGAGATTTTATTTATTTCAAATTCTTGCTTGATTTTTATACAAGTTTGATATATTATATCAAAAATTGTAAAGTGAAATTTTGTTGCAATTTCAGATTTACTAATATTTTTTTTAATATCATTTACAATTCCTTTGATAACTCTGTCTACATCAATCTGCCATGGAAAATCTGTTGTAATAAGATGCCAGTTATATGATTCCTTTTTGGAGTAGCCCTCTTCCCAATTTAATTGGGAATAATTGGGGAGTCTCTCTCCTAAATCTGATATAGCTAAAGATTCCAATTTCATTGCTGCTTCACCTTCATAAGTATTATAATGGCATACTGAAAGCAAACTTGCCACAGCATCAAATAATCTACCTACACTTGATGTATATAAACTGTGTCGTTGCTTTTTCAGGAGTTGTAAAATAAACTTCTTTTGTGGAAACATTTTGTCAGAAATGAAACTATTGATCTTTTCTGGGCAAGAATCATAAAGATAAATAAGAGCCATACGCCAAGGTTCTTTAGACATCTTTTCACCAGAAACAACTGGTTGGTATTTAAGATGAGCCACTCTCTTGTTATTTTTTCCATTTACTACAAAAAATTCTCCGCCCCAAATCTGTCCATCTTCACCAAAACCTGTTCCGTCAAAAGAAACCCCGATGGTTTCTAACAAATTATGCTCAGCCATTACACTATATGTATGCGCAAGATGATGTTGAATATGAATCAAGGTTAAATTGTTTTCTTTCGCATAATTCTCACCAAAGTATGTAGAAAAGTAATTCGGATGTAAATCTGCAATGACAACCTCTGGTTTTATCTCAAATATATTTTTAAAATAACGAAAAGTATCTTTGTAAAAGTCAAGATTAGAAGAAAATTCCAAATCGCCTAAATACTGACTTCCAAGAAATAGACCATTTTTAAGTAGCCCAAAACTACCCTTCATATCTGCACCAGCAGCAAAAATTTGTGGAAATTTTTCCTCAAAAGAAATTGAACCAATTTTAATTGGCATAGGAACAAATCCTCTTGCTTTGCGGAGCAATATTTTTTGCTTACCTGCAAATTTGATTATTGAATCATCAACTCTATTAAAGATTTCTCTATCGTATGTAAGAAAATATTTAGTTATTGTTCTTAAATTCTTCTGAGCAGAATCATCATTCTTTTCCAAGGCATCATCAGTTATATTGCCACTTGTCATAACCAACACTTTGAAATGCTTTAAAATAAGATGATGTAAAGGTGTATATGACAGCATAAAACCAAGGTTTGAAGTTTGTGGTGCAATATAAGGAAGAATATCATAACTCCTTTTTCTCAACAATACAATTGGTTTTTGTTGACCAATTAGCATTTCCCTTTCTAGTTTATAAACAAAACAATATTTCTCAATCGTACTGATATCATCTGCCATAAGAGCAAATGGCTTGAAAGGACGGTTTTTCAGTTCTCTTAATTTATTTACAGTTTTAACATTCAAGGCATCGCATGCTAAATGATAGCCGCCCAATCCTTTAATAGCAACAATTTCTCCAGACCTAATAAGCTCAATAACTTTTATTAATGCATCATCCTTTTTTGCTATTAAAACAGGTTTATTATTTTCTAATTTTATTAAAGATAATTCTGGACCACATTCAGAGCAAGCTGTAGGTTGAGCATGAAATCTTCTATCTTCAATAGTTGTGTATTCCTGTTCACAATCCTGGCACATTACAAAGTCTTTCATTGTAGTATTTTTGCGATCATAAGGTATGGATTTAATTATTGAAAATCTTGGACCACAGTTTGTGCAATTTGTAAATGGGTAACTATAATGACGATTATTCTTATCATCTACTTCATTCAAGCAAATGTCACAAATCGCAATATCTGGAGGGATTAACGCAGAAATTTCTCCATTCTTTTTGCTTAGCTCAATATGAAAGTCTTTATCCAGAAATGTTATTTCATCCTTATAAGAAATTTTACTTTCTATAATCTTTGCTACTTGTGGTAAATTCTTAAGTAAATCATCAAAAAATTCTAATATCTTCTCTTTCAATCCAACTGCTACAATTCTTACTCCATATTCACGATTTTCAACAAATCCATATAATCCGAACTTCAATGCAGTTCGCTTCACAAAGGGGCGAAAACCAACACCTTGAACTATGCCTTTAAGGATTATTTGTGCTTGAATATTTTTCATATTTGTGTAAAAAAGTTTTTTATAATTTACTGTAAATTTCCGATACCTGCCCGCTGCACACCTGTTCGCTGAACATGTTCTTTAGCAGGCGAGGCTATGGCAGGCGGGAATCGGAATCTTCAATTGAGTACGCAAATGGGGATCCCGATATATCCATTCTCCGTAGGTTTACTCCGAAGGACGAATCGAGACGTTACAAATAACAATTTATTTATCAGAAAGAATCAACAGTTCAATTCTTGAAATTAAGTCTTCCATACTTTTTGTCTATTATTCCTTCTTTTACAAAAGTTTTATTAAACCATCCCAGTAATTGTGAATGTTTGGATGTGATAAATTTATGTTTTAGAGCTAAGGCTGAAAGAATATAAAATATACCATAATATATTCGGTTAACTGCAAGAGTAAGTTTGTTATTTTCAATCAAAAATTGAACATCATTTATTGAATCTTTTGCTCGTACAATTCTGTATTTAATTAGCTCTTCTCTATCTTTTTCTTCTAATGTCATACAACCAATCCTTTTTCAAAAGCATTTATTATAAATGGTTGTTTCCCTTTAATTGTTTTTAATTCTTTGTTAGATATAAGCTTCACATCGGTGAGAATTTCGTATTTTAGGTCTATATCGTAACATACATTCAAAATTTTATTTTCTAACTTCCAGTCATAATCTGTCTTGAGAATAATTAAAATATCATAATCAGAATATTCCCCCGCACTTCCCATAACTTGTGAACCAAATAAAATGACTTTATCAAAGTAGTCCGGGAATTTACTTATTAGCAACTTTTTTAAGTCCTTTATAATTCGTAATTGATTCATATAATTCCTCATTGTGATTAATTTTCCTAAATTTCTCTATTTTTCAGTTAAAAATATAAAATATAAATTTCTAATTATCATAAAAATAGTCAAGAAATAAAAGCATTTATCGTTTTAATTGTTTGTTGTTAATCTTGTGAAAGTCAATTGTATAAGCTTATAAAATATTTAATAAATTTTTTTGCTGAATCTATAACCTCTTTTGATATTCCTTCGCCGAAACTATTATTTTCAATACGAATACCAATAACAAAAAATTGTGCCTTAATAAATTTTTTTAAATATTCAATTATTAATAGTATAGAACTTGTATGAGTAGAAATTGAAAATGAGCCTATTTCTTTTTGGTCAAGTAATCTTACTTCACTAGTATTTTCAGAACACTTTACAGCATCAATAAATATGATATATTCTGGATTCAGTTGCGTAATGTAATTAAAATGGTTTTCTGGAGTGGTTTCTGCTAAAAGGAAATCAAAATTTTTTTTTTAATCTCTTCTTTTAATTGTTGAACAATATAAAGACCTATTGCATCATCATGACGAAGATAGTTTCCAAGTCCAACAAATATAGTCTTTTTATCTGAAATTGAATTAATCAGAGTTTTTAATTTATCCGAAAACATCTTTTATAACAATCTGGTGTCTGCACTTCGGGCAAACCAATTTATAATAATCTTCTCGTCGGAATTTATCTTTAATTTTTGATTCAGGAATATCACTATATCTTCTCTGAAGATGAGCTATTAGGTCTGGATTACCATAAGCTTTTGGACCAAGTCTGTCAATTATCCAATCAAGATGTTCAGCACACCCAATAATTGCACCACAACTTTGGCAAATAAGAAGCTCCTTATCGATCTGCATTGTATCTGCATCTTTGTCAGAACTGAATACAGCAGTGATATAATCGTTGGATAATTTTATACCTTTTTCAGTAATACAATGCTCTTCACACTGACCGCAATATATACAATGAGAATAATTTATTTTTAAAATACGCAACTTTTTTTCAACTGAATCAATTATTTCAATAGCCTCTGCTGGGCAAACCTGAGCACAGGTTCCACATCCGATACAATTTTCTTCATCGAATTTTGGTTTGCCTTTAAATTCCTTAATTGGTTCATACGGCTCTTTTGTAAAAGGATATTTACTCGTATATGGTTTAGAAAAAAAAGATGTAAGAGCTTCTTTAAGTTCACGAAGTTTTGGTAAAATCATATCAATCTCCTATGGAAAATTTAGCCACAAAATTACACAAAAACACACAAAAATTATTAATATATAAATCTTTTAAACTCACATTTCTTTTTGCCAAAATTTATTAATAAACCAACTTTTATTTTAGAGGCTTTTAGATAGTTGATAATTTGTGCTTGATGAATTAAATTTAATTTTTCTTCTGCCTTTAATTCTAAGATTATTTTCCTATCAACAACAATATCTGCAAAATATTCTCCGATCACTTTACCTTTATAGAATACTTTTATTGGATATTCCTTTTCCGCCTGAAAACCTTTATCAATTAACTCGATAAATAAACCATTCTTATAAACCTTTTCTAAAAAACCATATCCTAATAACTTCTCCCGACATATCGGGATAAAGGCACAGTCAATGATTTTATAACATTCCTCTCCAAATATAATATCTTCTTTCGTGTGCTTTTGTTCACCCTTCGCAGTAGTACTGCTACGGAGAACGGGTGTGTTTTCGTGGCTCATTTCAAATTATTTCCGTAATTCTTTATCTTCTTCATACTTATCTATGATTGTCTCATCTGTAAGTTTGATTTTAGCACGATGAGCAGCTCTAGATATAACATGAGCAGATACAGGCGCGGTAAGTAATATGAAGATGATACATATAATTGGTTTTAAGCCCATCACACCATAACCTTTCATTACAAATACTCCAGCTAAAATTCCTGCAGTCCCAAAAGTAACACACTTTGTAGCAGCTTGTAAACGATTATATACATCAGGTAATCTAACCAAACCTAATACTCCAAAGAAATTAAATAATAGTCCAATAGAAATTAATATATAACCAATTATTTCACTAATCATCTAAATGCCTCCCTTCCAAAAATTTTGCTAAAGCCAGTGTAGCTATAAAACTCTGCAATGCCCAAGCCATTGCAATATCAATAAAAAATGATTGGTCAAATGTAATGGCCATTAGAGCACAAATACCTACTACCAAAATACCAAGAATATCGACAGCTACAATCCTATCTGCGGGGGAGGGACCAATAACAGTTCGAATTAATACAAAAAGGGCACTAAAAAGTCCTATATTCATTAATTTGAATTTTAGATCAAAGTCAAATACAAAGAAATTTATTATGAAGAAAGCAATAATTAAAATAAAACCAATTTGCCATCTAATTTCTCTCATTCAAAAATCTCCTTAATAATTTTCTCAAATCGTCCCCCAATTAATTCTGTAGCTTTATCCACATCTGAAGTCTTTACATCTATCCAATGAATATATAATTCTCCCTTTTCCTTGTTTATGTCAACTGTCATTGTTCCAGGAGTAAGAGTAATAGAATTCGCTAACATAGTCAAGCCTGAGTCACTCTTCAACCCGGTCTTTATTTTTACAATTCCGGGTTTAATAGGTAACTTAGGATGAATCACTAAATATGCCACATGGATATTTGCTTTAAATATTTCCACAAATAAACGGAAAATATATAGAATTGTATAAAATATTCTACTAATTTTAAACTTTCTTTGAATCACAATAAGAATATCACCAGCAATGACTGAGGTAATAAGAGAAATAATAACACCAACTATCAGTTCTTGCCAATCAAATCTGCCAATCTGAGTAATGGTAAAATAAGTAATAAAAGATAGGATAAAGACAACAATCCTGCTTTTTGTTTTTAACTTCATATTATCTACCTCCAAGAATTAGAGGTTTTATATATTCAATATATTTAGTCTTATCTAAAATAACTTCTGTTACTTTGTCTAAAGTTACTTCCTTAATCCCTGGAATTATTAAAACTGAGGATATAACACACAGTCCTGCAAGTATTATCATAGATGTTTTAAGAGTAAAAGGTACTTTTTCAAAAATCTTTTTGAAATTTTGCTTTCCATAGAATGTGAACCTTTGCATTTTTAGATAATACGCAAGAGTAATAATACTTATAAGAATTGCCCAACCTGCATAAATAGGGTGTCCTGCTTGAATGCAAGCAATAATAATTATCAATTTACTGAAGAATCCATTAAAAGGTGGAATACCTGAAATTGATAAAGAACCAATCATTGAAGTAGTAGATGTTATTGGAAGCTTTTTACTAAGTCCCCCCATTTGTTTCATATCTCGTGTATCTAAGGCATATTCAACTGCTCCCGCATTCATAAAGAGCAATGCTTTGAATATTGAATGATTTAATAGATGGAAAATTGCTCCTAAAATACCGAGAGGTGTTCCTAAACCTATTCCTAGGAATATATAGCCTACTTGGCTTACTGTACTAAATCCAAGCAGACGCTTTATATCCCATTGCATAAGAGACATCAAGCCACCGACTACCATTGAGATAATACCTAAAATTAGAATTATTTGTAGAAAAATCTGTGGTGCACCAAATACATTGAAAAATACTCTAATAAGTGCATATATCCCCAAAACTTTGATTAATACACCTGACAACATTGAGGATATTGGTGCAGGAGCAGAAGGATGTGCATCTGGAAGCCATGCATGAAAAGGAACTAAGGCTGATTTTAATCCAAAACCAACTATCATCATTCCATAAACTAAATATATTACTTTACTTTTCTCATTTAACAATAATCTTCCAACATCAGCCATATTTAATGAAGAAGTAATGCTGTATAGAATGCCAACTGAAAAGAGAATTAAGGTAGATGAGATAGCTCCAACAATAGCATACTTAAATGCAGCTTCTAATTCTTCTGCTTCACAACCAAATGCAACCAAAGAATAAGCAGAGAACAGAGAAATCTCAATAAATACAAATAGATTAAAAAAATCACCAGTTAATGCAACACCATTCATTCCTGTAATCATTAGCATAAATAAGGCAAAGAATTGCCATTTGCCAGTATAATGATTTAAGTATTGGAGAGAGTAGAAAATAGCGATCAAGGAAATTACGCTTATTATGATCAACATAAATGATGAAAGATAATCTAAAACCAAAGAGATAGTAATAGGTGCTTTCCAATTACTAAAATGATAATAAATTGCTCCTTCATTTCCTGATAGCAAAACAAATGAATATATAGACATTATACATAGTATAATACCTACAATTAAAGCAATACCTGCAGCAATATTCTCCTTTTTGCGAGCAATAAGAGCTATTAGGAAAGCAGCAAATAATGGTATGATAACAAAATATGGAGTGATCATCCTTTCAATCTCCTGACTTGTGTAATATCAAAAGTTTTATATTTTTCAAAGATTCTTATTGCCAATGATGCAAGCAAAGCAGTAATACCTAATTCAATGACAATAGCAGTTAAAACTAATGCTTGAGGTAAAGGATCAACCATTAGTTCTTTGCCTAATGATTTTGTTAAAATAGGATAAATTGCTCCAGAACGATAGGCAATCAAAATTAAAAAAAGATTAACTGAATATCCCATAATCCCAATAGCTAAGATAATCTTTATTATATCTCTTTTCGTAGTTGCTCCATAGAGTCCAACCAAAAACAGAAAAAATGTCATCAAATAAAGAGTCATTTTATCTCTCCTTCTGATTCAGATTTTTGAATAAAGGATCTGTGAGTAACTAAGTAATAAAAAACTAAATAAAGTGCCGTCCCGGCTTTAGCACCAATTGCAATATTCAACAAGGGGATTACCCCTGCACTTTTTAAAGTAAATAATTTTCCTGTACTTATAAAATTTGCCAAGAAACTCCCGGTCCAGGCAATACCCAAAATTCCAATGATGACAAAAGCAAGTGCACCACCAGCTTCAATATTATGAAGAGTAGATATTTTATGTCTTTTTAAAAAGAAATCCTTTCCATAAGCCAAAGTAAGATGCACAAATGATAATGAGATAATCACACCCCCAGCAAAACCACCACCAGGAGTTAAATGCCCGTGAATAATAATGTATAATCCATAAAGAAAAATCAACCACACTGTAAAGCGAGTAATTGTCTTAACTATAATGGTCATTCCTTTTTCTTCGTTCATCTTCTTTGTTTCCTCCCAATAACCCTTAAAATTGTAAATGCACCTAATATGGAGGTAAATAAAACTGTGATTTCACCTAAAGTATCATAAGCACGATAGTCTAGAATAATAGAAGTAACAATATTTGCTGAGCCAGTTTCTTGGGGACCTTTGGTTAAATATCTTTCTGCAATTCTGGCAATTGGTTTTCCAAAAGATGGTAATTCCTTGAAAGCGAAGATGCCTAATACAAAGACTACAGAAAGAATTACTACTGCAATTGCTACTAAAACAACATTACTTTTTAAATCGATCTTATGTTCTTTTCTATGAGTGAATGCTCTAATTAAAATAATCATACATAAAATTTCAAATACAAATTGAACTAATGCTAAATCAGGAGCCTGTAGAAATAGAAATGCAACTGATAGTCCTAATCCTACAATCCCAACAGCAATAATTGCAGAAAGAACATCTTTAATTTCTAATGCTGCAATTGCTCCAATTATCATAAAACCCAAAATGAAATGTAGCCAAATCTCAACTGGCATTTAAACCTCCCAAAATAAATAAAAAATTACTTATTATAAAACAGAGTTTTAACATCTCAAATATAAATCTTCCAAATTTCAAAGCTTCAAAATCCTTTTTTTATTAATTTTAGCCATTAAAATTAAAAATTATAATAGTTAAGACTACAAATCCAAATAAGATCCACATAATATAAGTATGTAACGAGCCTGTATGCAATTGCTGAAAGATTTCGCTAAAAAACAATACAAACTTTCTACCTAAATTGTAAATATCAAAATATTTTCTTTCAGCCCAATCATAGATTTTCCTAAATGGACTCATATTCCTAATATCATTATAGAAATTTACTCCGGTAATACGATTTGCTTCTGTAGTTGGCATTGTACCAACATATTCTACATCAAAACGAACCTTCTTGAAAATCAAGTAAATTATTAATCCTAAGATAATGGAAACTGCAAAGAGAAATACGATTGTGCTGGAGCTATAAAACCCAAGTAAAATATTTGGCAATGTTGTGCCAGGGGCCAATATGGGTATTATAAACATCTTAACTGGTATTGCAAAAGCAAAAATACCAAAGATTATACAAAGTAAGGATAACAAAAGATTTGCAAACCAATTGTTGAAACTTATCTCCTTTATAGTTTCTAATTTCTTTGGCAATTTGCTTAAAAATACTGAATGAATAAATTTCATAAAACTTGCAAGTGTAAGAGCACTTCCGAAAACAGCAAGAACAAGACATATATTGAGTATAATTTGCCAGATATGATTTTGTTGAGAAGCGGTTTTAAGCACACCCTGATATACCATCCATTT